>JALNVE010000179.1 GCA_023227695.1 Paludibacteraceae bacterium | reverse complement strand
TCGGTATAAAAAAGAACCCTTTTTCGATGATTTTGCACTAGAATTTGTCGACTTTGCTTTTTTATTTGCCATTTTATTCAATTCTGCCTTGCTTTTTCATATCATAAAATCCTTTTTTTCACTATCCATATCAGTTCATACACAAAAAAAGGATTAATCATTATACTTCACAAAGATAAATCAGAGCCATGAAATAAAACAGAAAATGCCAAAATTTTTAATGTCAAAAATAAACGTTTTGATATTATAAAACATGTTTTTGTCAATATTTTCAAAGGAAAATATTCTTTTGCTGTTTTTTTGTTCACATTCCTTTGTGATTTATATATTTTATTTCATATTTGTAATAGCAAACAAAACAGGTAGATTTTTTCATAGTTAAGGTTTAGATTAAACAGGACAAAGGGACGCTGGGAAGCTTCCCTTTGTTTTTTTTGCTAAGTCTCGTAAAAAAGCACAAAAACGGATTAATAGAAAAAAAGTATCTGGATTGTCTTCGAACCACTAATCAGCTCTATTTGATTATATTATAGATCAACTTAAATCAAAAAGCGTACTCATTTTTCGGAATTTATGGTACGGACATACATATGCCCGCATTTTTCAGTCTATGTTACGTCAACTGAGTGACCATCAGAAATACATTTCATTGCTGTCTTGACGTTGCATCTACCTCTTTTTTAAGATTAATCTAGAATTTTTCGTTACATAGTCCATAGGGTTTCCTCAAAAATTAGAATTGACTGAATTACAAATCGAAAATCTCATTAAAAAAAATATTTAGGAATAAATTAGACTATAAAAATCAAAGAAAGATTAATCAAAACATGGTCAATTTTAGTTTTAAATATCAATAATTAATATATATCAATAACTCACTAAAAACCCTCTAATTTAGGGTGATTAATTTGCATTTCACTAAAAAAAGAAGTAAGTTAGTAATGCAAACAAAATAGGTAGATTTTTCATAGTTAAGGTTTTTATTAACACGTTAAGGGGAGCTGTGAAGCCCCCCTTAATCATTATATAGGGATCAAGTGAAAAAGCCTGTGAGTATGTTCAAATAAGAATCAACGTCAAAAACATTTGTACGCGATCCTATAATTGGACCCATCAGAGGAAAGTGGTTCCTAATTTTTTCTTATTTTTGGGCAAAATGGAAAATGATGAAGATTAAACTTTTAATAGAAAACACAGCTTTCCAGACCAAGGTTGCAGCAGAACACGGACTCTCCATTCTGATAGAGGAGAACGACAGACGCATTGTCTTTGACACCGGTCAGACAGATGCTTTTTTACGAAACTCAAAGATTTACGAATTGGATCCTGACAGCATCGAATCCATCGTTTTAAGCCACGGCCATTATGACCATACTGGCGGATTAGCCTCTCTTCTGCAGGTTAATAAACATGCCAAAGTCTATGCAAAAAGCACCTTCCGTCTATTCAAGACAAAGACGACAGGAGAGTACATCGGAACACCAAATTTAGACCTCATTCCACAAAAGAGAATCGAGATTGTGAACCAACGCACGGAGATTTTGCCCAACGTCTTTATCATGCCCAACATTGAGATTTTCGATGAAAAGGAGACGCATTTCACCCATTTCAAAATCAAGGAAGGCGATGAGATGCTCGACGACCGTTTTGACGACGAACTTTATCTTGCTATCGTAAAAGACAAAGAGCTGTCCATCATCAGCGGATGTGCTCACCGCGGCATCACCAACATATTGCGCTCTGCGCAGAAAGAGTTCGGATTACCGATACGACTTATCCTAGGCGGCTTGCACACCAGCAAAGAGCCCGACGAAGAGGTGGTTAGTTTAGCAGAGACGCTTGACACCTTCCACATCAAAGACATCTACGTGTGTCACTGCACAGGAATTGATAAATATGCCATTCTAAAGCAGAAGTGCAAGGCTAATGTTCATTATGCGAGTACGGGTGTGAATATTTTCTTGTGAAAGCATTCAGATAGTCCAACAGGACTATTTTTTGCAAAGCAAAAAAGGGGATGCCTCAATGAAGTATCCCCTTTCCTATTCTACTGAAAGTATTTATCAATACTCGTCCCAGCTCTTGATTTTGATATCTTCGAATTTGAGTTCGCAGAAAGAGCGGATGAACGCACTCGCCAAGCGGGCATTGGTAATCAACGGAATATTGAAGTCGATGGTGCCACGACGGATCGCATAACCATTTTCCAACTCGCGCGGAGAAGCATCCTTCGGAATATTAATGACCAAATCAAACTTCTTATCAGCAATCATCTCCATTACGTTGATGACACCTTTGTCCTCATCTGGCCATCCAACCATCGTTGACTTGATGCCGTTCTCTGTCAAGAACTTATGAGAACCTCCGGTTGCATAGATATCATATCCATGGTCTTGCAGCATCTTGCAGGCATCCAACAAATCAACCTTAGACTTCGTATTTCCTGAAGAGATCATGATGCTCTTCTTTGGAATCTTGTATCCAACAGAAAGCAATGAAGTCATCAAAGCCTCAGAGAAATCGTCGCCGATACAACCCACCTCTCCTGTTGACGACATATCTACACCGTGAACCGGATCGGCCTGCTGCAAACGTGCGTACGAGAATTGGGAAGCCTTAACTCCCACATAATCAAGATCAAATGCAGACTTCTCTGGTTTAGCCACCTTCAAACCTAACATCACCTTCGTAGCCAATTCGATGAAGTTTATCTTCAACACCTTAGACACGAACGGGAAGCTTCGTGAAGCTCTCAGGTTACACTCAATAACCTTGATCTCGTTGTTCTTAGCCAAGAACTGAATATTGAACGGACCGGTAATATTCAAGGCCTTTGCCGTCTTACGGGCAATGTTCTTGATACGACGTACGGTCTCCACATAAATCTTTTGAGGAGGGAACTGAGTGGTAGCATCTCCAGAGTGAACTCCGGCAAACTCCACGTGCTCAGAGATCGCATAGACAATGATGTCTCCATGATCTGCCACAGCATCGATTTCAATCTCTTTGCAACGCTCTATAAACTCAGATATAACAACAGGGTGCTTCTGCGAAACGTTGGCTGCCAACTGAAGAAAGTTCTTCAACTGCGACTTATTTGAGCAGACATTCATCGCGGCTCCAGAAAGCACGTAGGAAGGACGAACCAAAACCGGGAATCCGATATGGTCGACGAATTCATTTACATCCTCCAATGTGGTCAACTCTTTCCAACGAGGTTGGTCAATGCCCAACTGATCCATCAAAGAAGAGAACTTGTGACGGTCTTCAGCTCTATCTATGTCTTCAGCCTGAGTTCCTAAAATGTTGACGTGATTCTCAGCCAACTTAACGGCCAAGTTATTTGGAATCTGACCACCAGTAGAGACAATCACACCCATTGGATTTTCCAGCTCTAGGATATCCAAGACACGCTCAAAGCTCAACTCATCGAAGTAGAGCCTATCGCACATATCGTAGTCCGTAGAAACGGTCTCAGGGTTGTAGTTGATCATTACTGAGCGGTATCCCTCGCGTCTGATGGTGTTTAATGCGTTGACACCGCACCAATCAAACTCAACAGATGAACCTATTCGGTAAGCACCAGAACCAAGAACAACTACAGACTTGTGGTCGCCCAGATACTTGACGTCGTTACCTACACCATTATAGGTGATATATAGATAATTGGTCTGAGCAGGATACTCAGCAGCCAATGTATCAATCTGTTTAACAACAGGGACAATGCCTTTTGACTTACGATATTTGCGTACATTAAGCACCTCCTGATCAATATCGTCGTTACTACATTTAGTAACCAAACGAGCAACCTGGAAGTCGGAGAATCCAAGACACTTAACATGTTTGAGCAACTCATCAGGAAGAGACTCCAACGTATTGTATGTAGTCAGTTCCTTCTGGTGTTTTACGATATGCTGCAACTTCTGCAAGAACCAGAGATCTATCTTCGTCAACTCATAAATCCTCTCAATTGAGTACCCCTCTTGCAAAGCCTGAGCAAGATAGAACACACGTTTATCTGTTGGTTGAGACAAGTCCTTATCCAAATCGGAAGAAATCAAATCCTTATTGGCAACAAATCCGTGCATTCCCTGACCAATCATACGAAGACCTTTTTGGATAGCCTCCTCAAATGTACGACCAATTGCCATAATCTCACCCACACTCTTCATGCTACTGCCTAGTAAACGAGAAACACCTTGGAATTTACCCAAATCCCAACGAGGAATTTTGCAGACGATATAGTCCAAAGCTGGTTCAAAGAAGGCTGAAGTTTCCTTCGTAACTGAGTTCTTCAACTCAGGCAATCCGTAACCCATACCCAATTTGGCAGCAACGAAAGCCAAAGGATAACCCGTAGCCTTAGAAGCCAAAGCAGAAGAACGGCTCAAACGAGCGTTCACCTCAATCACACGATAATCTTCAGAATTAGGGTCGAAGGCATATTGCACGTTACACTCACCCACGATTCCGATGTGACGGATAATGCGGATGGCCAACTCCCTTAACTTATAGTATTCTTTGTTTGTCAACGTCTGAGATGGAGCAACAACGATACTCTCACCAGTGTGGATTCCCAGTGGGTCGAAATTTTCCATGTTACAAACTGTGATACAGTTATCGTAACGGTCACGGACAACCTCGTACTCGATCTCTTTCCAACCCTTCAAAGACTTCTCTACCAACACTTGAGGTGAATAAGAGAATGCCTTCTCCACCAACACCTTCAACTCCTCATCGTTATTACAGAAACCAGAACCTAGTCCGCCCAATGCATAAGCAGCACGAACAATGACAGGATAACCCAAATCATTAGCTGCCTTGACAGCACGTTTAATATCTGTAACAGCCTCGCTCTTTATATAGTTGACATTGATCTCAGAAAGTTTCCTGTTGAAGATTTCACGGTCCTCTGTATCGATGATTGACTGAACCGGAGTTCCTAAAACATCGATGTTATATTTCTCCAAAACGCCAGAACGGAACAAGGCCACACCACAGTTCAATGCGGTCTGACCACCGAATGACAAGAAGATTCCGTCTGGGCGTTCCTTCTCTATAACGCGCTCAACGAAATCTGGAGTGACAGGCAAGAAGTAAACCTTATCAGCAATACCCTCAGAAGTCTGAACGGTAGCGATATTAGGATTGATCAAAACGGTTGAAATGCCCTCCTCTTTCAAAGCCTTCAAAGCCTGAGAACCTGAGTAGTCAAACTCTCCCGCCTCACCGATTTTTAAAGCTCCTGAACCTAAGAGCAACACTTTATTGTATTTCTTTTTACCCAAGAAAGAGCTTTTATCTTGACCACCAAAAGCCTTAGAGCCTTTGTTCTCCATCAGCTTAACAAACTCATTGAAAAGGAATTCCGTATCTTTAGGACCACTAGAAGCCTCTGGGTGGAACTGAGCAGAGAAGAAAGGCTTCGTTTTATGACGAATACCCTCGTTTGTTCCATCGTTCATGTTGACGAACAAAGGTTCCCAATCTGAACTCAATGTGCTGCTGTCAACAGCAAATCCGTGGTTCTGAGATGTGATGAACGCCTTTGTTGTACCTACCAAGCTTACTGGTTGGTTATGGCTTCTGTGTCCATACTTCAATTTATAGGTCTTAGCACCACCAGCTACAGAAAGCAACTGGTTACCCATACAAATTCCGAAGATAGGCTTGCCTGTCTCCATCGCTTTACGGATATGCTCTACTGTGATTTTGCAGTGTTCGGGATTTCCCGGACCGTTAGAGATAAACAGACCATCATATTCCAACTGATTGAAGTCATAGTCCCAAGGCACACGGATAACGGTAACATCACAATTAAGTAAACAACGGATAATATTGTTTTTCACGCCACAATCAACCAAAACAACTTTGTGTTTACCTTTGCCGTAAGTCACCACCTCTTTGCAGCTAACCTTAGCAACCTGGTTTTCATCGTCAGGATTGATGAACGGAATATCTTCACCGTCAGGAAAAACAAGTTTACCCTTCAAAGCTCCCTTTTCACGTACCATCTTTGTCAGCTCACGAGTATCGATACCGAAGATTCCAGGCACTTTCTGTTTTTTCAACCAGTTTCCTAAATCTTCTATCGCGTTCCAGTGACTGTATTCAAAAGAAAAATCGGAAATAATCAAGCCATTAACTTGGATTTTTTCCGATTCAAAAAAAGTTGAAATACCGTTCTCATCGACTATGTCGCTTGGAACACCATAATTTCCAACTAAGGGAAAGGTCACCGTAAGAATTTGACCTGAGTAAGAAGGGTCTGTCAAACTTTCTGGGTAACCAACCATTGCCGTACTAAAGACGACCTCCCCGGCTACTGGTTTCTCATAACCGAATGATTTTCCTTTAAAAACGGTGCCATCATCAAGCACCAAATTAAATGGTCTGTAAACGTGCATATATTCTGATCTAAAATTTAGCAAATTTCGTTTATTTTTCTCAAAAATAAAACAAATTGACATTAAAAATTCAAAAAAGAATACATGCAGTCACAAACAGACCTAATACAATTAGGCGTATAGGTCAAATTGCGTGGTATTTTCACTATACTAAGTGTCAATGGGTCAAATTGCGTGGTGACTTAAATGAAAATACGATTGAATATTTTCAACAATTTGCTCATATTTGTAT
>JALNVE010000178.1 GCA_023227695.1 Paludibacteraceae bacterium | reverse complement strand
ATTTGACCTATAGAGAAGTTACATTGCTCGATTTTGGCTCTGAATGTTTTGAATCTCTCAAACCACCAGCATTTATCGCAGATTAGAGCATGTTGCACCACGCAAATTGACCCATAGGTCTTTATTTTATCAAGCTTGCGCTTACACATTAAATCTGAAGTGCATGATGTCGCCATCCTGACCTACATAATCTTTACCTTCAATAGCGATCTTTCCTGCTTCACGGCAAGCGGCTTCAGAACCCAATGCAACATAGTCATCATATTTGATAACCTCTGCACGGATAAAACCTTTCTCGAAATCGGTATGGATGACACCTGCACATTGAGGAGCTTTCATTCCACGTTTGAATGTCCAGGCTCTTGTCTCATCTGAACCAGATGTAAAGAATGTCTGAAGATCCAAAAGCTTATAGGCTGATCTGATTAATCTGGCAACGCCAGATTCTTTTAAACCTGCAGCTTCAAGGAACATCTGTCTCTCTTCGTAAGTCTCCAACTCAGCGATGTCTGCCTCTGTTGCGGCTGCCACGATCAACATATCTGCGTTCTCGTCTTTCACAGCTTCTGCTACAGCTTGAGTGTATTTGTTTCCAGTTGCTGCACTGGCCTCGTCTACGTTACAAACGTAAAGAACTGGTTTGGTAGTCAAAAGGAAGAGGTCCTTTGTCAATGGAATTTCCTCTTTTGTAAGTTGTACTGTTCTGGCAGATTTACCTGCAGACAGAGCCTCTTTGTATCTCAAAAGGATCTCAAGAACAGCTTTTGCTGTCTTGTCTCCACTAACTTGTGCTTGTTTCTGCGTTTTTTGGATACGGCTGTCAACAGTCTCCAAATCCTTCAACTGGAGTTCCATGTCGATGATTTCCTTGTCGCGGACAGGATCAACGGAACCGTCTACGTGTGTAACGTTCTCGTCATCAAAGCATCTTAATACGTGAAGGATGGCGTCTGTCTCTCTGATGTTGGCCAAGAACTTGTTTCCAAGACCTTCTCCTTTGCTTGCACCTTTTACCAGACCTGCAATATCTACAATTTCAACGTTGGTTGGAATGATGCGTTGAGGATGATCTATCTCTGCCAATTTTGTCAACCTTTCGTCAGGCACTGTGATGACACCTACGTTTGGTTCGATAGTACAAAACGGGAAATTAGCTGCTTGCGCTTTAGCGTTTGACAAGCAATTGAAAAGAGTCGATTTGCCGACATTAGGCAGGCCGACAATGCCACATTGTAAAGCCATATTTTGTATTCTAAAAATGTAGGGCAAAGATAGTGAAAAGTTATAATTAAACTGATTCTAGGGGAATAAGTTCTTTTTTTTTAGAATTTGCTTTTAAAATTTCGTTTAGTGCTTTCCTAGTCATTTAGTTCCGATTAATTTTAATATCTTTGCCGTAATTGTAACTTTTTATAAAAAAGAAGGCATCACAATGAATAACAAAGTGAAAAGGATTTTTGTAAATCCGTTTACGATAAGTATCGTTGCCGTAATTGCATTGGCAGCACTAATGATAATAGGCACCTTGTATTGGTTGGATAGTTATACCAATCATGATACAGAATTGGTGGTTCCCGATCTGAAAGATCTTAGCGAGTCAGAGGCAGCCAAAATGTTGAAAGACAAGCATCTTTATTGCGAAGTGGTGGATTCTGTGTTCATGAAGGGAAAGAAACCGGGTAATGTGGTTGATCAAACTCCTGTTGCAGGTGCAAAGGTAAAAGCTGAACGTACTATTTATTTAGTGATTAATGCCCGTTCTCCAAGAAAAGTGGCTTTGCCTGATTTGAAAGATGTCTCTGTTCGTCAGGCTGAAGCCATTCTTAATTCTGTAGGCTTAAGAGTGGAGAAGTATGAATATGTACCTTCTGTTTATAAAGATTTGATTGAAGATGTGAAGTTCGATCATAAAGTAATGCTTTCGGGAGAACGTGTAAACGAGGGTTCTGCCGTAACCTTGTGTGTAGGTATGGGACCTGGAAATGAGATTGTTCCTGTAGTAAGTTTAAGAGGCCTTTCTCTCGATCAGGCTATTGACAAAGCTCATTCAGCTTCATTAAATGTAGGTCAAATCAATTATGATGTACAGCCAATTTCTGAATTAGATAAGACATTGTACGTTGTATATAAACAAATGCCGATCACAGGCAAAGAGGTTTCCATGGGCCAACCTATCACTTTGTTTTTGACAAAGGATAAAAAGCTTTTGGATACACCAGAAGAGGTTTATATAGACTCTTCTGCTGTTCAACCTAAAGAAGATGATTTGTTCGCACAATGATAGACGAAGAAGAAATTTTGAACGATGAGGATATGGATGATGATCAGGGAGAACCTGTCATCAGCGGAGACGGTCAGTTTCACGAACATTTCCGTTTCACAGTAGAGAAGGGACATAGTCTGCTTCGTATCGATAAATATCTGGTGAACTGCATGTCGCAGATTTCCAGAAACAGAATTCAGGAGGCAGCTGATGCCAATTGCATTTTGGTGAACAGTAAAGCGGTGAAGTCCAACTATAGGGTGAAACCGTTGGACTTGATTCAGATCATGCTCTCGTATCCGCCTTCAGATTTTCAGATCGTACCTCAAGATATTCCCCTAGATATAGTTTATGAAGATAAGGACGTTATTCTTGTGAATAAGCGTCCGGGCATGGTTGTGCATCCTGGATTTGGAAATTTTCAAGGAACACTGCTCAACGCTTTGGCTTGGTATCTGAAGGACTCTCCAGATTTCAATGTGGACGATCCTCGTTTGGGTTTGGTACACCGTATTGATAAGGATACCTCCGGGCTTTTGGTGATAGCAAAAAATGAGGATGCTAAAACCAACCTTGGCAAGCAGTTTTTCAATAAAACAACTCAACGTCGTTACAATGCTTTAGTTTGGGGTAATGTAGAGGAAGATGAGGGTACCATCCGTGGAGACGTAGGCCGCGATCCACGAGACAGAATGCTATTTACCGTATTTCCTGAGGGTGAGAATCCGAATGCCAAACATGCGGTGACGCACTATAAGGTATTGGAGCGTTTCGGTTATGTGACGTTAGTAGAGTGTCGTTTGGAAACAGGACGTACGCATCAGATTAGGGTTCACATGAAGCATATTGGCCATACCTTGTTCAATGATGATCGTTATGGAGGTCATGAGATTCTGAGGGGAACCACCTTCACAAAATACAAGCAGTTTGTCAATAACTGTTTTGAGATTTGTCCACGTCAGGCTTTGCATGCCAAGACATTAGGATTTGTTCATCCACGTACCAATGAGACCATGTATTTCGATTCAGAACTTCCTGAAGATATGGCTCAACTGATTGAGCGCTGGCGCACCTATGCTCAGAGTAATGGGTTGGTGTAATTTACATTTCCCCTTTTGATACTTTTTTAGGTGTTGATTTAAAAAAGTTGATGGCTTTGAATAAGTTTCGACCTATGGTGTAGTAATATAGGTTGTGAATGTTGAGCATTGTGTTTGCTGGATGGAAGGTGATGCATTGCTTCTTTGCATCAGGGTTCATCTTGTTACAGCAGTCCACAATATGGTCAAATATATTGTATTTGTCAAGAACCAAATTCTTGCTCTTCTCCAAATCCTCAATTGAGGAAGAATATCTATCTTCGGAAATCACCTTATCTATGATTTTTATGGCGGCGTCGAAGTCGTGAATATCTATCTCTTTATATGAGTTCTGTGGAAAATAATCTGCAATGTTTTTACATCCATAATAAATAGGGAAGGTGCCTGTCAAGTAACAGTCTGAAAGTTTCTCTGTCCAGTAATATTTGGAAGAAGAATTCTCTATCGCAATATGGTATTTATAGGGAGCTAGCACGTCCCATTTATCTTCAAAATCGTTGAATCCACGGCCAAATATATCTATTTTGTCGCCGTAATGTTCCTTTAATTTAGCGGCGAAATCAATTCTGTCTTGATGTCCCTTCGTAAAAGATTTGTTGCTGGTTATGAGAGAGATGATTTTGTTTTTTTCGGGGAAAGGGGCGTTTTTAAGAGAATCGTAAGTCACATTTGTCTTCGGATTGATAGCTCCTTTATCGTTGATGCCGACGAACCAAGGTAAGTTTGCCTGATGATAGATGGCATTGGGATGATTCATCCCTTCCTGGCAGGTGCTCATCATTGCAAATTGTCTGCAATAGCTTTTTGGAAAACGAATGATGGATTTTGGTTCTGAGATGAGCAAAATCGTATTCTCCGGTGCAACAGTATAATCGGTCTTGCGACGGATGTATTTGTTTCTGACAACAAGAAAATCAGGATCTTTAATGTCTTCGTCTATAAAGAAACGATAACGGCCACATTTCGAGATATTTTGCCCGTTGGGCAATTGTCTGAACATGTTGTCACTTTTTTCTCCTGTTATTATCTTAACATTGTACATAATCAGAGTTTTTTACTTGTTTGATAATAGGCGGATGTATCTTAACCTGTTCTCTTCGAAGTCCAAGCTTTGATGATAGTCTTTTGTTTGTAAAGTGTTTGTTGCTTGTTCCCAAAATTCTTGTGGGGTTTCGTAGAACTTAGATTGAAAATCAAAAAGTTTAACTTTGGAGAACATGGAGTGACAAAGCATACATTTGTTAAATCCTTTGGCAATTGTGAATGTTCCAGATATTCGGTTCTTTGTATAGCTCTCTGCCATCTCTACATTAGGGTGTACTAGAGGCAAAAGGTAATCGGATGCATTTAGATAAGCATAAAATATTCTGTTGGGTATGAAATTGTCAAAAGTGACAAACATATCGTTCATCTCCAAATCTTTTATTTTAGACAAAAGTTTATCTCCGTCTTTTGTTCTGTTTTTGCCTAGGATTATGAACTTAGCATTTTTCTCTTTCCCTATTTTTTTTAGATAATTTCCTATCTCGAATAAAAAGTCGTAATCTCTTCTTTTATATTCGATAGAACCAGGAATGCAAAACCATAAACAATCCTTTTTTAAAGGAAGATCTTGAAAATCTACTTCTTTTTGGAAAAAAGATGGGTAAAAGAAAGTTGCCAGTAAGTTGTTTTTTTTAGGAAGAGATGGCATTATATATTCTGATAGCACATAATAGGCATTTAACTTTTTGCAAATTATTCTTTGTCCAATGCTAGAGGTGAGCTTTGCCGTGTTATGTATTGTGCCTACTATATTTTTGTCAGAAGGAAGTGGCAGGAGTGAAAATTTCAACGCACTGCTGCCTTGAGCCGTGTTTAGAATGATGTTTTTGATCCCAGTTTTAACTAGTAGTTTCCTTAATTTTAAAAATGAAGATAGTTTGTGAAAATCAAAAAAATCAAAAGAAATATGTCCTAATACAGAAAACGATTCAACCGATTCTTTCTTTTGTATATCGCAGATTAAAAGTACCTCATATCCGCTTTTTGTCAGAAAGAGTATTTGAGAGTAGAGGCATTCATGATGCCATGTGTTGAATTCTATCAGTGCAATTTGATTGGACATTTTATTCGTTTAATAGAAAGCTTTCTTTTTTAATAAGCGGAGTTTCTTTTAGTATTCAATGCGTTATCTCTCTTGTCTTGAGTATATTTCCTCCCAAAACATATATGAAGCTAGAATAAAAGAAATACCAAATCAAAGAATCTGATAATTATAGCTTTGAACATTTTGTGCGATTCCATTCGGGGTTTCTATGATTTTAGATTTCCTTGTGTTTTTACGGATCGCCACGTTTTTTTCTATGGATTCTTTGGTCTTGTAAGGACGTTTGTGGTCGAGATGTAACAGAATGGCCGAATAGCGTATCTGTTTTGATTTGATGCCTAAATTGAAAAGTCGTTCTCCAAACTCTCTATCTTGACCTCCATATTGCATGGATTCGTTATATCCATTTATTTTCATCATATCTTCTCTCCATCCTGAAGCGTTGCATCCATTCCATGTTGCTTTGGCAGGTGTGATGAAATTCATGAAAGTCGCGAACTTTGAACAATTGAGCAACTTAGTGCATTTAAATGATATAGGTTGATTGTTTGCTCTTAGCCAAGATAAAGTGAACACTTTGCCATCTTCTATCTCTTCTTTCGTTATTTTATGACTAATCTCATTTGTAAGTCTGAAATAACCTCCCGAAAGGAACTGACCTTTTTTTGCATATTTGGCATGAGTCTCTATGAAATCGGCTCTCGGAATACAATCTTGATCTGTGAATATCAGATAATCGGCAGTTGAGGCTAATAAAGCTTCATTTAGAATGCGGGATTTCCGAAATCCCATGTCTTCATGCCATACGTGTTTTATGGGTAGCTGATTCTTAAAATGCTCTAAAAGTAGATGCGTCTCTTCTTTAGATCCATCGTCGGCGATAATGATTTCATCAGCCATACGGGTCTGATTGGTGTAACCCCACAATGTTTTTTCTAACCATTGAGGATTGTTGTATGTTGAGATGACTACACCTATTCTTAAATTTTTTCCTATCATTATGGGCAAAAGATCAACTATGTTAAAACGTTGAATGATGTCAATATATTATCTTCTTTACCGAAGAAAACTGCACTTATCTAATTAACCTCTAAATTACATATTTCTATTTTATCTTGGAAATAAGCGTGACGAAATTATGCAAAATAGACCACAATACAAGAGAAAACGCTTATGAAAATGAATTAAAGAGT
>JALNVE010000177.1 GCA_023227695.1 Paludibacteraceae bacterium | reverse complement strand
TCAAAATAAAAAAATACAAATCAAAAAAAATATCCATTCCAGCAAGCTAGCTTGCTGGAATGGATAAATCATAGTATGTTTGTCCAATAAAACCTGTAACGCTTATTTAGGACTTGATAATAAGTGGGCTATATGAGGTGATTTGATGATGCTATTTTGTAAAAATGTCTATTTCCGCATAAATAAATAGCAAATAGATGGTTTTTTGAAATCTGCTGTTTTATCTGATTCCTTTCTGAAACATAAAATTCACTTTGAAACAAAAATTGCTGCGATTTTTATTGTTTTTAAGAAAATTAATCATTAATTTAACATCTGTATGGTGAGGGTTTTGATTCTTGTATGGCGTTGTTCTTTTTTAGAGAATTTCGCTAATCTATCGCCTTCCTCCTTAAGCCACGATTAGGAACTGGAATATTTACGGAAAACGAACACATAATGAAAATATTTTTACCACTGTTACTGGGAATGATGTCTGCCCTGTCTATCTGGGCACAACAGGTGTCGGAAGAGAATGCCAAAAGCAAAGCAGAAGCATTCCTCCAAAAAAAGGGTGTCTCTTTGTCTGATGAGGCACCCTATATGAAAGCCTCTTTAGGCGATGAAGGTGATTTGATTCCCTATTATATCTTCAATAGTGATGAGAAAAAAGGTTTTGTCATCATTTCTGGAAGTGAGCGGACTATTCCTGTATTGGGCTATTCTGATAATGGACGATTCAATATGGATTCCATTCCAGACGGATTACATTTCATGTTGGATGATTATGAAAAACAGATTAGTTTTTTGGAAAAGCGAACCCTTTTGCCTGAAGATTCTATTATATTAGGCACGGAAAAAGATACCATTGAACCGTTGATCTCTACCAAATGGGATCAATACTATCCCTATAATATGTATTGTCCGATTGATGAGGAAGACTCTCTTAAGCGTACTTCTTTGACAGGTTGTGTGGCAACTGCAACCTCACAGATTATATATTATAATGCGATGAAATACAAAGAGGAACAGGGTTCTCATTTGGTGAATGCCATAACGGGTGGAATTCCTTCATATTCCTATACATCTATTCGTAATACAGGAAACGAGATATTTGTAGATTCTGTACCGCCACAAGACCTTTTTTGGGATCAGATGTCGTTAACGTATTCAGGAATTGAAGACAAGGAGGATCCGTCTGCTAAGGCAGTCGCAAATCTGATGATGATCTGTGGTAAAGCAGAAAAAATGAAATATAGTGCAGATGGTTCATCTTCGTATGATGTGAATGCTTTTTATGCATTACCTTATTTTGGTTATGATTGTGATGCGGTTTGTTTGGACGCTATTAACTTTAGCCCAACCGATTGGGAAAATATAATATATGATGAGTTGAAAACAGGAAGACCTGTCTATTATGGAGGAGCTTCAGGTGATTTTGGCCATGCTTTTATATGTGATGGGTATCAGTCTGATGATTATTTTCATTTCAATTGGGGATGGGGCGGCTTTTGTAATGGGTATTATCGTTTGTCAGTTTGTGATCCGTTTGGCAATTACGAATTCTCTTCATACCAGAGTGCAATTATTGGTGTTGCTCCCAATTTCCATTCTGATTCACAATTAATGAATGCATTGTCTGTTGATGGAGAGTTGAAAAGTGATACCAATATTTATTGCAGAGAGAGTCTGTCCGATGTTTTTCCTGAATTGACAGTGACTTATACTGCATTTAATATTACTAATAGACAAATGCGGTTTCTGTTTAGTTGTGCACTATATGATGATGTAGACAATCTAATAACAATATATGATTACTGTGAAGATTGGACTTTGAAAACAAGATATGGAGGAACAGTACATTAAGCTATTGTTTTGCCTGAAGGTCTTCCGAATGGTCAATATAAGATAAAGGGAATGTGTAAGATTGTCGACAAATCAGATTGGATGCCTTTCGTTGGTTCAGATATATTCTATTTGAGTCTGAAGGTTTCTGATACGGAACTTCGGACAGCAAGTTCTCTTGCAAGTGACAATTCTGAAGTGGAGGAGCCTTTGTCTGATGAGTTAATAAAAGAAACGGAAGATGGGTCTTTCTATGATCTGAATGGTCGTCAGGTAACGACTCCAGGAAAGGCGATATTTGTCAAAGGAGGAAAGAAATATCTGATGATTGAGAATTGATTTCAATGGGTATGATATCCTTTGTCCGAATCTTTTGGTTGAAGGGATTAAGTGCAAACCCCCGTGGATAAGCTGAATTCAGGATCAATTTCAAAAACAAGTGGACGGAACGTCCGCTAAGAAATCCGTGGTTAAAAACTATCCACGGACTTTTTCTCTTGATACAGAAATGATGACAAAACTATTGCAATGTATTTACCTGAAATCTGGTTTTGAGTACGAAGTTCTCCGTGTACCCCAATTATTTATTCATCAGACATCGTCACCAAAATGTCACGGTACGAATTGAATATCTGAGATTTGGATACAAATCCTACATATTTTCCTGACTCGTCTACAACAGGGAGGTTCCAAGCCTGTGTCTTCTCAAATACGAGCATAACTTTCTCCATCGCATCGTTGAGCGTAACGAAGCCGGAAGGAGTGACCATCAGCTGCGAAACTTTAAATCGATGGTATAACTCCGGACGGAACATGATGTTTCTGATCTCGTCCAGACTTACAATTCCGACAAGTCTATGGTGCTTGTCCAATACGGGGAATATGTTTCTCTTGGATTTTGCAATGATCTCAATAATGTCGCCCAAATACATATTAGGGTGAATAATCTGGAAATCCTTCTCAATCACGTTTTCTGTCTTAAGCAGTGTAAGTACGTTCTTGTCTTTATGGTGGGTGAGGAGCTCGCCCTTTTTAGCCAGTCGCATAGCGTAAAGGCTGTGAGGCTCGAACGCCAAAATCGTGATGTAGGCAACCGTAGAAGTGATTATCAGACTTAGGAACATGCTGTAACCGCCCGTCATCTCGGCAATAAGGAAGGTACCTGTTAGTGGAGCATGCATAACGCCCGCCATAACGCCCGCCATTCCTGCCAATGCAAAGTTCTTCTCCGGAAGTTTGGTGAAATTCGTGAAGAAGTTGATGCCGTAGGCCATGATGTAACCGCTAATGCATCCCATAAACAAACTTGGTGCGAAGATACCACCCGTTCCTCCACTACCGTTGGTTGCGGCCGATGCGAAAATCTTGAAGAATAGAACCAGGAACAGGAACAATGACAACATGAAGAAGTTGTCCTTGAATCCGAAGAACACACTGTTTTGAGTAACAGAATCGGCACGACCATCGAGCAAGTAGCTGATGGTGTCATAACCTTCACCGTAGAGCGGAGGAAGGAAGAAAATCAAGACACTCAGCATGATACCACCCACCATCAATTTTTTGAACGGTGTGTTGAGGCTGCCGAAGAAGGACTCCAACTTGTTCATTCCTCGTGTAAAGTAGAGGGCTACAAATCCGCAGATGATTCCTAAAAGAATGTAATAGGGTACGCGATCAAGCTGGAACTTATCGGCAGTGAACTCGAACATGACAGCCTCGCCCGAGAAGATGAATGTGAAGACAGATGCGGTTGCTGCAGAGATCAGCAATGGTACGATGGAGGCCATCGTCAAATCGAGCATCAAAACCTCCAAGGTGAAGACTACACCGGTAATTGGTGCTTTGAAGATACCTGCAATGGCTCCGGATGCACCGCAACCTACAAGCAGCATCAGTGTCTTCTGGTTCATACGGAAGAACTTTCCTAAGTTAGAACCTATGGCAGAACCCGTCAATACGATAGGTGCTTCGGCTCCTACGGATCCTCCAAATCCGATAGTCAACGAACTGGCTATCACGGACGACCACATGTTATGAGGTTTTATTCTTGCTTTTCTTTGTGAAATGGCATAAAGAATCTTTGTCACTCCATGGCTAATGTCATCTTTCACGAAATATTTCACGTAGAAGCTTGCGCAGAAGATACCTATGATAGGAGTGGCCAAATAAAGGTAGTTCAAATTTCCATCTGAAAAACTATTGCTTACAATACCATGGACAAATTCGATGATGGCTTTCAGTATGAATGCGGCCAAAGCACAAAAGAATCCGGTTAAAAAGCTTAGTATCAGAATGAAATGTTTCTCGCTGATTTTGCGTTCCCTCCAGGAGAGCAGTTTTACTAATAATTCTAGCATCTTAATAATTGAGACCTAATATAGAACTGCGAAAATACTATATTTCTTCCTTTGTTGAACTCCTTTTTTCTGTTTTTAATCAAAAAAAAACATATGGCAAATTTCTTGTTTTTTAATTTAACACATGTTGTTTTTGAAATCCTATATTTTGAACCTCTTATTATTTGATTAATAGGCTGTTATTTATTGTTTTCGTTTTTGACGTTAAAAAACAAGGAAAAACTGATACTTTTAATTACCTTTACAAGGTTGCATATTTTTTTATCTCAGAAGATATAAATCCTCTGATTTTTGTGAGGTTGATAGACGCCCCTCATTTTTATAATTTATTATGGGTAAGCGTCTTATGGTGTTGGAGACATCTTGTGTGATGTTTTCGAACAACTTTTATTTTTATCTCCGGATGATGTTAGTTTGCCGAAATTTTTCGTTGAAATCGGCTTTTTTTATTCCCATCCGTGATTTTCTCTTGAAGAAAAATAAATAAAAACTATATAAATGATAAACAGATGGGTTTATACCCCTCTGACAAAAGAACAGGAAGAGCAAAAGGAAACATTAGCTCAGGAATTAGGTATAAGTCCGATATTATGCCAATTATTGGTTCAGAGAGGGATTACAACGTTCGATCAAGCGAAACGTTTTTTCCGCCCCCAATTGGATGACCTTCATGATCCGTTCTTAATGAACGACATGGATAAGGCTGTCGAACGTCTTAATATGGCGATGGGACGGAAAGAGAAAATTCTCATTTATGGGGATTACGATGTAGATGGGATAACTGCGGTTGCCCTAGTGTACAAATTTTTAAAACAGTTCTATTCCAATGTGGATTTTTACATTCCGGACCGTTATACGGAGGGATATGGAATCTCTTACAAGGGTATGGATTATGCTGCCGAAAACAACTTTAAGTTGGTCATTGCCCTCGATTGTGGCATAAAGGCGATTGAGAAGGTGGCTTACGCCAAAGAGAAGGGCGTTGAGTTCATCATCTGTGATCACCACACGCCAGACGATAAGTTGCCCGAGGCTGTGGCTGTTTTGGATTCCAAACGTGTGGATTCTCACTATCCGGATCCTAACCTTTCGGGTTGCGGTGTCGGATTCAAGTTCATGCAGGCTTTCGCCATCAATAACGGAATTAAGTTCGAATCACTTACTCCGCTGTTGGATCTTTTGGCTGTCAGCATTGCTTCGGATATTGTTCCGATAAATGGAGAGAACAGAATCCTTGCTTACTATGGATTAAAACAGTTGAATTCAAATCCAAGTCTTGGTTTGAAGAGTATCATTGAGGTGTGTGGACTTACGGACAGGGAAATCACCATCAGCGATATCGTCTTCAAAATTGGTCCTAGGTTGAACGCTTCTGGTCGCATACAGACGGCCAAAGAGGCAGTGGAGTTGCTTATTTCGAAAGATCTTACTTTTGCAAAAGAGAAGAGCGACTGCATCAACCAGTACAACCAGACACGTAAGGATTTGGACAAGAACATAACGGACGAGGCATACGCCGAGCTGGAGAAGATGCCTGATCTTGCCGATACAAAATCCATCGCCATCTATAACTCTAGCTGGCACAAAGGTGTGATTGGAATCGTGGCTTCCCGTTTGACCGAGATTTACTACAAACCTACCATTGTGTTGACTAACTCTAATGGTTTGGCTACGGGTTCAGGTCGTTCGGTGCAAGGGTTTGATATTTACAAAGCTATCGAGTCTTGCCGCGATTTGTTGGAAAACTTCGGTGGACACATGTATGCGGTAGGTCTTTCTTTGAAGGAGGATAACGTGCCTGAGTTCAAACGTAGATTTGAGGAGTATGTTGTCGAGAACATACTTCCTGACCAGACTCAGCCTCAGATAGATGTTGACGCAATCATCGATTTTAAGGAGATTACGCCTAAGTTTTTCCGCTTGCTGAAACAGTTCAATCCGTTTGGACCGGAGAACATGAAACCCGTCTTCGTGACGAAACGTGTTTTCGATTATGGAACGAGCCGCATAGTGGGCAAAGAGCAGGAGCATTTGAAGTTGGAGTTGATCGATTCGAAGTCTGAATGTATCATGAATGGTATTGCTTTTGGACAATCTGAGTACAATGATTACATCAAGGCACTCAATCCAGCGGATATCTGTTACACAATAGAAGAGAATACCTTCAACGGTAATACCTCCATCCAATTGATGATCAAGGATATAAAATTAGTAAATCAACAATAAGCATTTGCTAAAAGGATAATTAGTTCACGTAAAAAGAGAGAAGGATCAACTCTTCAACAATCTCTTTTTACGTGATTTTTTTGTTTTTATTGATGGGTGCTCATTGATTTCAGTGTGCTGAAGACCTAAAGAACGAAACCCTTTGTTCGGGTCAGTAGAAATTTAGTGGGGAAAGAAATATCATAAAAAACCAAGTATCAACGTTTCTATACCATGGAAACAAAACAACTAATAGCGTTGGCAGAAGTAGTACTGCCAACCGAGATAC
>JALNVE010000176.1 GCA_023227695.1 Paludibacteraceae bacterium | reverse complement strand
TTTCCGAACACAGTTCAGGGGCGTGGCAGACGTGAAGTTTTTCATGTACAGGCTTGCCAAACTTTATTCTTGAATCTGGGGATTCTTGTCCTTGTACCAACCCCACCTATCCGCTGATCCAGAACCACTGAGACAAAAAAAGAGGCTACGGATTCCGTAGCCTCTTTCTCTCTCTCTATTTATTATTTTTTTAGCTTCACTAACATGTTTGTCCTGGTGTCGGGGAATATGACAGCTGGTTTGAAATTCTTTGCCTCTTCAAATTCCATAAGCGCGTAAGACATGATGATGACGATGTCGCCTTTCTGTACTTTTCTGGCAGCAGCTCCGTTTAGACAGATTACGCCAGAACCTCTTTCTCCCTTTATCACGTAGGTCTCAAAGCGTTCTCCGTTATTATTGTCAACAATGGAGACCTTCTCGTTGGCTATGATGTTAGCTGCGTCCATTAGGTCCTCGTCTATTGTGATGCTGCCAATGTAATCAAGATTGGCCTCAGTGACAGTAACTCGGTGAATTTTTGATTTTACTACTTCAATAAACATAATTTAATTTATTTGTTTGGTATCATGAGTTGGAGATACCGGACATTTGTTTTGCAGCTTATCGAGCTGGTTGCTTATTTCTTAAGGTATTTGATATTGTCAATCAATCTTACCTCTTCGCCGCAGTAAACGGTGATACAACCTACTGGATAGTCTGTGTCGTCCCAGCTATTGATGGACTGCATTGTGTTTCCGTCAACAATATCGAAGTACTCAACTTCCAATATTGGTTCGCTGTTGATCTGGTCGATTACCCATTGTTTTAACTCAGATACGCTCTTTTCTGGCACAAAATTACAACTTTTTAGCAAAGTCTGGGAGATAAGCACTGCTTTTCCTCTCTCATTAGCAGAAAGTCGCATGTTTCTACTGCTTAGAGCCATGCCGTCTGCCTCTCTAACGATGGGGCATCCGACGATCTCTACAGGGATGCTATATTTTTTCACCATCTCTCTGATGATGGCCAATTGTTGGAAGTCTTTTTCTCCAAAATAGGCTCTGTTTGGCTTTACGATGTCAAACAGACGGCTAACTACCTGAGCAACTCCGTTGAAGTGTCCTGGTCTGAACTTCCCTTCCATTACCTTGTCCAACTGTCCGAAATCGAATACTCTGGTATCAGGTTCGGGATATATTTGGTCTACTGTTGGTGCAAATACGATAGAACAATTGACACTCTCAAGCAACTTAACGTCGTTATCCAATGTACGAGGATATTTCTCCAAATCATTCTGGTTGTTGAACTGAGTAGGGTTCACAAATACGCTGACAACGCAGATGTCATTCTCTGCAACGCATTTATTTACAAGAGAAAGGTGTCCGGAATGTAAAGCTCCCATCGTAGGAACCAAACCGATTGTTTTACCCTCTTTTTTTAATAGTTGCAGTTCCTTCTGCAGGTCTGCCGTTTTCTTATAAATTTTCATTTTTATGTAAATTATAAGTTGTTTTTGACTTTGTCTGCCGACATTAAAAAGAAGAAGAGGCAATCGCCAATGATTTTTTGAGAAACCTCCAGATCTCGAATTTTTTTGTCAAATAGATAGTTGTAAGTATTCTGAATCCTCAGAAAACACTATTTGTTTGACACTGCAAATTTAAAGAAATAAATATAAGATGGGAAAGAAAACGAGGCTAAATTCTGAATCTGATTCTATTCGACACGAAAGAGTTAAAAATACTTGTTTAAGGCTTACTGCAATGGTTTAAAACGCCTTTTTTTGAGATAAAGCTTGTTCGTGTTGGGTTATTATGTTATCTTTGCATATGTTATGTATAGACTAAATAGAGATAATGGAAGCAACTAAAATATTGTACATTGCGCAAGAAATCACACCGTATTTACCGGAGAGTGAAGTTGCCAATGAGTGTAGGCAATTACCACAAGCTATTCAGGAGAAAGGAAGAGAAATCAGAACTTTCATGCCTAAGTTTGGCTGTGTGAATGAACGTAGAAATCAATTACATGAAGTCATCCGTCTTTCGGGGATGAACTTGATTATTGATGATTCCGATCATCCATTGATTATTAAGGTAGCTTCTATTCAGGCTGCAAGAATGCAGGTCTATTTTATTGACAATGATGATTTCTTCCAGAGAAAGAGTACCGTCTCTGACGATAACGGAGAGTTTATGGATAATGAGGACCGTTCCATTTTTTTTGTAAGAGGTGTACTTGAGACTGTGAAAAAATTAAGATGGACACCTGATATCATTCACTGTCATGGATGGATGACCGCTTTAGCTCCATTGTATGTAAAAAAAGCTTTCAATACAGATCCATTCTTTAAAAATTCAAAATTAGTATACTCTGTATACAATGATGAGTTTAAAAATCCGTTCTCAAATCGATTCGGAGAAAAACTTAAGATAGATGGAGTGGAAAATTCCGATATTTCATCCATATTAGGAAAGGATGTCTCTTTTGCTGAACTGTCAAAGTTTGCGATAGACTATTCTGATGCTGTTGTTCAAGGTAGTGAAATTGTGGATGAGGAAATTTTAAAATATGCTAACAGCAAGGGCAAGTTGTTATTACCATACTATTCTTGCGAAAAAGGATATGAAGAGGTTAACAGTCTTTACGACCAGGTTTTAGCTAAGTAATCAGTCAGAGCCGAACTCTCTTTTTTGAATGATAAATTTTATTCTAAAAATACCGATGAAGTTGAAAATTGTGTTTTTAATGTGCCTGTCGGCATTGTTGTTGGCTAGTTGCAAGGATGACGGACAAGTGGGTTCTTTGATTCAACCGGAAGAAGATTTGCTTCACGTCTATTCTAATATGGTGAATGTTTCGTCCTCTTCGGTGTTGGTCGATTCTACCTTAAGTAAATCTTCCTATTTCTTCTTAGGAGAATATACAGATCCTGTCTTTGGAAGTACAAAGATGGAGTTCATTTCCCAAATAGACTCTCGTGTTGACGGGCTTAAACTTCCTACTACTACCATCGTAGGCTCAAAAACTTTATATACAGGTATTTCTGAAACATTGTTGCAGGATTTGGATTCTAAATTTGGAAAGATAACAGCAATCGAATCTCCTACAGATATGAAGGTCGATTCTGCATTCTTTCACATGCAATATGCTGATGATTTCTTTGGCGACTCTACAACTTTGCAGGCTGTAAAAGTATATGCTTTAGATAAATCGTTGGATGATTCTAAAAAGTATTATACCTCTGCCAAAGTTTCTGATTTTTGTAACAAAGATACTTTGTTGGGATCTCTTTCTTATCAGATCCAAAAATCAAGAACTTTAGATATTCCTCTCTCTTTGAGTTATATTAACCGCTTGGTAAATATATATAAATCAGGTTCTAAAATTCAAACGCAAGCTCAATTCAATGATGTATTTAAAGGTGTTTACGTTTCTCATTCTTTTAATGGAGGTGGTGTAGTGAAGGTCAGTGTAGCTGGTTTTTCCATATTCTACACATACGAAGCTAAATTGAGAACGACCTATAATGGTAAAGATACCCTTGTAAATACAGCTGATATAAAGAATAAGAATGGCGAGCACTTTAGAGTTTTAGCATCTCACGTTTTTTTGTCTGCCAACAAATCAGTAAAGAGAATCGATCTTGTAAGTCATACAGGATTGGACCAAGCTTACAATTCAATAATTGGTACTGAAAATACATATACTTATACGCCGGCTGGTGTTTATACTGAAGTAGAGATCCCATTTAAGGTGATGGTTGATTCTGTTAAGCATTATGCTGCAGAAACAAACAAGGTGATGTTTAATAGTGCCAGATTAAAAGTATGGGCTCAGAATTTAGACTGGAAAACAGACATGAAGAAGAAACCGAATTCTGAAATGTTGCTTATCAATAAAGATTCTGTAATCAGTTTCTTTGATCAGAATAAGACTCCAGACGGTATTACCTCTTTCTTTGCGCTTTATGATTCAACCACAGCTTCTTACTCTTTTGATATGACAAAAGCTGTTCAGATGAGATTGTCCGGTCGATCTTCTATTTCCAATAAAATGGTTATTGTTCCCGTATCGAGAGCTATAACAGAGTCTGACTATTCTTATAAGGTATATTCATATAATCAAGAGTTGTGGATTACATCAACCAAGTTTTATGGAAGTAATTCATCTGTAGTTTTGAAACGTCCAAGAATCGATATGGTTTATACAAGAAGAGAATGACAATAATTAATGTTGTATATTTCAAGATGTGTCTTTCGTGATTTTTGTCACGAAGACACATCTTTTGTTTGTAAATATGAGAAAGTTACACGTTTATAGATTAATCCTGTTGTCGGTGCTATGCATCGCGCTTAGTTCTTGAGGAAGCAAGTCTGACTCTCCAAAGAAAGCCGAAGGCACTGCTGATCCCAAAGAATCGTTGGAAAAAGATTATCTGGAGGAGTTCGAACTCGGAAGTGACGGTCATAACTGGGTGGATGAGATTGCCGAATGGTTTTCTGATAATGCTGCAACACGTATGGCAGATCATTTCACCGAAAAATTGAGTCAGAAAGGGAAAATAGGCCGTGAACTTGCAGGTGTACGTTCTCGTGCGCATGGAAATACTGCTAGGAATTTGGAATCTAAAAAGAGGGCGGCTTTGAATAAATGTCGTCAGGTTGAAAAACCGCTTTTGCGATTTTCAGAGAACGAACAGTTCCAATGGTCTACAGACGAAGATGCTTGGCATATGGCTGATTCAATAGCTTCTGTGGCCTCTTTTAATACATACGGAAAGATGTATCCTCAAGGTAAGTATTTCTATTTGTCAGAGAGAAAAAGTATAGATAAGCATGTTGATGATGTTTTTTCCAAATATGGAGTGGGAGACTCTGTTAGCTGTGGTAATCCAGTCGGTTCTGCTTATACTCAGTTCAGTATTTCCAATGGCTCTATTTATACGTTACGTTTTTATGTTTCAGGTAAGCAGAGCTATAGTTTTGATGTAAAGTCGGGTTTTAAACGTTTGTTCTCTTTTAAAAATGGCACATATAAAATAGTCGCTCAGCCGTTGGAAAATGCAGCTATCGAACCAGAACTCTTTTCGGTAAGGTTTAATGGTGATGGCTTCGTTCTTTGCTTCTCTCCGCTGAAAGAGATTTCGAAGTACTATGTGGAGGGCTTTTTTGAATCGCAGTACAACGAATTGGTTACAGGAATAAAATGAAGAGTTTGGGGCATCAAAAAAACATCGTTGATATCTCAAACTACGCATATATTGATAGTGAAAAAAAGAAGAAAGGATATAGAATTAATAGTAAAAAAGAGGTGGATACAATAATGTAATCCGTGTAAATCTGTGGTAAAATAAATTTGTTTTTAATCTGTTTGGTTCGTAGCGAAAATGTCATCTCAAATAATCAAACGATAAAATATCAACAGCTACTTAAAATAATTTTCATTATCACTTGGTTGGAGAAATATTGTTTGTAACTTTACCCCATATTTAAGATCAGAAAAGATGATTGTTGGTATGAATAAGTCATATTATTATAGCTATTATTATTTCTATTTCCAGAAGTAATAAGGGCTTTATATGTGTTTATTGATACAAAAAATATTTAAAGCCCTGCAACTAGCGGGGCTTTTTTTTGAAAGAAAAAATAACAAAAAAAAATAAAGATGACAATTGGTGTTATAGGCTTAGGACTTATAGGAGGTTCAATGGCGATTGATCTTCGTAGTAGTAAATTTGCAGACCATTTCATTGGTTGCGATGAAGTGGAATTGAATGCGGAAACAGCTCTAAAAATTGGTTTGGTGGATGAGATTCTGCCTTACGATGAGTTGATCAAAAAGAGTGATTTGATCATTCTTTCAGTGCCTGTTAGCGCAGCATTGCGCATGCTTTCTGATATTTTGGATAAAATCAACGACAATCAGTATGTGATGGATGTCTGCTCAACAAAAGAGAAGTTGAACGACTCTGTACACTACCATCCGAAACGTAAGAATTATATTGCCACTCACCCAATGTCTGGTACTGAGTACTGTGGGCCATGGGCTGCTGTTCCAAACCTTTTCGCAGGTAGGGCAGGAATCATCTGTAATGCTGAAGATTCAGACTTCAATGCTGTTGAGTTGGTTCGTAAATTGTATGATTTCTTGAACATGCGTGTCATCTATATGCGTGCTGCTCACCATGATGTGCATACTGCATACGTTTCTCACATTTCCCATATCATTTCATTTGCATTGGCTTTGACTGTATTGGACAAGGAGAAGAATGAGAAGAACATCTTCGATTTGGCATCAGGAGGTTTCGCTTCTACAGCTCGTTTGGCTAAGAGTAACGCAAACATGTGGGCTCCAATCTTCTTGCAGAACAAGGAGAACGTTTTGTCCGTTCTTGATTCTTATATGGAGAAGCTGCAGGAATTCAAAAATGCATTGGTCAACAGCGACGAACGAGAACTTCACCGTTTGATTGATGAGGCAAACAGAATCAAACGTATTTTGAGATAATTGGGATCAAGTGCAAAACTATGTGTGTGGTTTCTTTAATCACGAATTCTTTTCAGTTACGAATTAGAATGAATTTTTAATGAAGCCACGGATTACAAAGATGGTCGACGTTTCGTCCACTAGGTATATGTCTGAAATTTGCATTTTCATTATTACGTCCAACTGTTTTTAGGATTGACCCTATAAATGTTCGTTTTATAATATAGAAAAGGCTGCGTCAACATTGATGCAGCCTTTTCCGTTTATGTCATGTCACGTCCTGAAATAGCGTTACAACAAAAAAGTAACGAATATGAAAGGAAAAGAAAGACAGTACGTTAGACGTTCACAAAAAGACTACCCGATGAGCTTTAAGCTTGCGGTAGTAAGA
>JALNVE010000175.1 GCA_023227695.1 Paludibacteraceae bacterium | reverse complement strand
GCTCATCTCTCCGAAAATAAAATATCTCTGCGAAAAAAATCTTATCCGTGGATGGTTGTTCCCGAATTCTTTCCAATCTCATCTGCCTTAGTGATAATCACATTCTTAACACCTGCAGCAATGGCTTCGAAGGAGTTTTCTAATTTTGGAATCATACCGCCTTGGATAATACCCTCTTTTACATATTGGTCGAACAACGGACGGGTAATCTCAGCAATTACGCTATCGTCATCTTTTTCATCCTTAAGCACACCTTTCTTCTCAAAACAGTACATCAAAGTAACGTCAAAATGTTTTGTCAAAGCTTTCGCTGCCTCTCCTGCGATAGTATCTGCATTGGTGTTCAACATATTTCCCTTCTTGTCATGTGTAACCGGAGCCAAAACCGGCACAACACCTTTATGAATAAGGTCTGCAAGAAGATCAGAATTTACCTCCTTAACATCTCCCACAAAACCATAATCAACCTCCTTAACAGGACGTTTGTCAGAACGCATATAGTTCAAATCGGCACCGGTCAAACCTAACGCATTAACGCCCATTGACTGTAGACGAGCTACTATAGATTTATTGACCAAACCACCATAAACCATCGTCACCACATTCAACATCTCTGCATCTGTGATACGACGACCATTCACCATCTTACTCTCAATACCCAATTTTGTAGCCAAGGCTGTAGCTGAACGACCACCACCATGAACCAACACTTTGTGTCCTTCTATCTTTGAAAAATCAGAAAGTAACTGTTGCAGAGTAGCTTCCTCTTCTACAATCTTACCTCCTACCTTTATCACTGTGAGTTTATCCATCTTTATTTGATTTGATTTGATTTAATTTATTTCATTAACGAACCGCCAACCATACGTCTGTACTCAACGTTTTCGCCTCGCCAGAGCTTGACAACAAACATATCGGTATGCTCCAATAAATAGTCGTAAAACTCATAAACATTCTCGCAAGAAAAAAGAGTTTTACCCATAAGATTGAACAACTCAATCTTGGTGACAGCTTCGTCATCAGACAAAAGCTCATCTATCGAACTGCCATTTCCACAAGGAGTTCCACCTGTCATGCCGCCTACACAAAATCCGCAATCGTCAATATAAGCTGAGCCTCTCCAATATCCAATGCAATCCTTTTTACAAGATGAGTTGGGCTCAACACCCGTCGTTCCACCTGAGCAGACACCACAATTATCTATCTGAGCCGTTCCGCCTTCCATGCCAGCACAGTCAGCACATTTTAATTCGGGAAATTGAACTCCAGTAGAAAGTTCTTCGCCAGCTGTATATTCCAAATTTTCTATCAAAACCTGCCCACCTTCCACATCCGTAAGTCGGAAATAGGGTCCAGACTTGGTTTTATCCTCGTCAATTCCACCCTGCTCCACAAAGTAGTTGTACATCTCTCTATGAATCTCCGAATACGAACCATCAGACTTTTTATATTCAACCTTCGCTATTCTGTAGCGTAAGTTATAAAACAAAGCTTTAAAAAAGTAAGGACTCGTTCCTGAAGCAAACAAAACCTTTATATCATCGCCTGCATCACATGGAATGAACTGCCATTTGATGGGAATTCGGCCATCTTTCATCTGAGCAATTTCAGCAAAAGCCTGCGTACTTAAATCAATATCACCTAATTTACATTCAGGGCAACGGTCAACCACTTTCAAAGTGATCTCGCCCATTGGACCCAAAACACGGACACAACCACCACACGCACTACTGCTATCGTATTGGATGTGGTTCATGGCACAGTGATGGAAATCACCCTCTTCCACATAAATACCGCAATTTCCGCCATTACTTCCAGCTATACCTCCATATTGGGTACCTTCGCCTTCAAACCATTCGTCATTACAAGGTCTGACATCTTCGGCATAAAGAGGATTAAGAAGGAGTAGCACTCCGACTAGGCTAAAAAGCAAACGGCATCTCATAACATCAAACTATTTAGTTAATGAACGGAACACGTCTTCCATGCTTCTCTCCTGCTGTTTCATCGTCAAGATTACCTGACCGCTGGCAACAGCCATTCTGAACACTTGTTCGCGAATATCCTCAGAGCTATTGATAGCATAAGAGGATTCTCCCTCCTGTGTTACGGAGACCACCTTATCCATAGCCTTTAATATGTTCAAATCCTGAGGTTTTGTAAACTCTACGAAAAGAGACAAAACAGCATCTTGAGAGATAGAGACGATAGAGCTCTCCTTATCGTCTGCTACAATATGTCCTTTATTGATGATGATAACCCTTTCGCAAATAGCAGAAACCTCCTGCATTATATGGGTAGAAAGCATTACCGTCTTCTCTTTTCCAACCTCCTTAATAAGGTTTCTTACCTCAATAATCTGGTTAGGGTCAAGTCCGGTTGTAGGCTCATCCAAAATAAGCACTTCCGGATTCGGTATCAAAGCCTGCGCCAAACCTACACGCTGACGGTAACCTTTGGACAAAGTCCCGATTTTCTTTTTGTATTCTTGTGTAAGTCCGGTTTTCTCAATCATCTCATCCACACGGGCATTAGCCTCTTTACCAAGTTTATAGATACCCGCCACAAAACGGAGGTACTCCTTCACATACATCTCTGGGTAAATAGGATTATGCTCGGGCAAGTAACCAATCTTACGGTGCGATTCCAATGGATGTTTCTTCACATCGATGTCACAAACCTCAACCTTTCCTTTATCGGCTTCAATATATCCAGTGATAATCTTCATGGTTGTAGACTTACCAGCACCATTATTGCCAAGGAAGCCCACAATCTCACCTCCGGAAATAGAGAAACTGATGTCGTTCAGCACCTGCTGTTTTCCGTAACTTTTATATAAATTTCGAACCGTTATTGACATATTCAATTGATTATTAAGATGTCATTTTCGACCAAAATCAGCTGGTATCTCACCCCAAATGGCGGTTTCCCATTTCATGATTTTAGTCTTATATGTATTTGTAGCCAACCATTTCTCAGCCCTTGCTATCATATCAAAAAGGACAGCATTTTTTGCATTGAGAATCAGTTTGGTCCTACATTTTTTTTGTTTCACCCAAGAGATGGCATTTACACTATCTGAATAAATAGGATGTTCAAAACCGTATTGCTTCAGATAAGCCAAGCCATGCACCAAAGCAAGAAATTCGCCTATGTTGTTCGTACCTTGTTCAAATGGTCCTACATGGAAAGCCTCTGCACCATTGCGGACATAGACGCCACGATACTCCATTTTACCAGGATTACCGCTACATGCCGCATCGACAGCCAAGGCTTCCAATTCTGGTTTGATATTCGAATCAATCGGAATTTGAGGAGCCGAAGCCGATCTCCTTCCCAGATAGTTTTTTGGCTCGCAAGAAAAAGCCTCTTCTGCCTGTTCTTCAGACTCGAAGCTTTTATATACTGCATTCGGAAAATTGTCGATCTGAGCCTTACAACCGTCCCAGTCGGTATATATTCCTGGATTGCGTCCTTTCCAGACAACATAATATTTCCGTTTATTAGCCATACTCTATTTTAGTTAATCTTCAAACCATCCAAAAGTTGCATGTAACGCTCCATTGCCTCCTCGATCTCGGTCAAGACGATGTATTCGTCGGCTGTGTGCGAACGGGAAGAGTCTCCCGGACCAATCTTAACGCTAGTAAAGTGCATCAATGCTTGGTCTGACAATGTAGGCGAGCCGAAGGTTGAGATGCCCATCTCCGTACATTTTTTCACAAACGGATGCGTCAACTCAATACCTGAAGAGCGGAGTCTGAAGGAACGAGCCTGCAACTCACTCTGCATATGGTGTTCTAAAATATTGAAAATCTCCTCATTGGTGTAGCACTCATTAGAGCGGACATCGATCACGAAAGTACACTTGTCTGGAATGACATTGTGTTGCGTACCGGCATGAACCATCGTAACCGTCATCTTAACAGGGCCTAACAACTCGGAAACCTTAGGGAGTTCTGTATTCTTAACCCATTCAATATCTTCCAAAGCCTTGTATATAGCATTCACTCCTTCATTTCGAGCCGCATGACCAGACTTTCCGACAGCAGTACAATCGACTACCATCAAACCTTTTTCGGCAACAGCCAAATTCATATTGGTTGGTTCACCGACAACGGCCAAGTCTATAGGTGGCAACTCCTGCAAAAGAGACTCCATGCCTGCCTTGCCAGAAACCTCCTCTTCTGCAGAGGCAGCAAAAATCAAGTTGTACGGTTGTTCCTTCTCTGTCAACATAAAGAAGACATAAAGCAAAGAGACCAATGAAGCTCCATCATCGTTTGTACCCAATCCGTAAAGACGACCGTCTTCCAATGTAGGCACATGCGGATCGTATTTCCAACCTACAGTTGGTTTAACAGTATCGATATGAGCGTTCAACATGATGGTTGGTTTCGACATGTCGAATGCCGGACCAAAGACCCATATATTATTATCTTTTCTACCAGTAGTGTAACCTAATGCCTCTATATAATTCTGCAAAAAATCAGAAGCCGCACCTTCTTCCCTACTGTATGAGGGTATGGCTACCAGCGACTCCAATAAAGAGATAGCATCAGCTTGCGCTTGTTTTATATCCATAACAAAACTATAAATTTAGACATGCAAATATAGATAAAAGAGAGGTTGAATGAAAATATAAATAGATTCACCTTTTCAAAAGGTTAAAATGTCGTGCAATTTATCATCATCAGATGTGTAGATATTAGTTTTTAAGCCTGTAAAGTCAAAAGCCGATAAAGCTCAAAGCCCTATTGATAAGTATTTTGATCTTCAGTTTTTACTTTTTCAAGGATAGCATACAGCATAAAAAAGCCGCGATTGCGGCTTTAAAATATCATTAAGTGCTTTACGAGTATTTTTTTATGAAATTTGTATCGTCTATCAAAAAGTCAAAACGACCTGAACTAATATCAATCGAATCATCATCTATTCCGTAATACATTCCAAATCTACCTGACAAGATTGTTCCAAAAAGCTGATTGTCCACATAAAGATTTTTTGCATTCACAAATCTAACATAACCATACCACGAATCCACATCCACATACTCATCATCTCTTAAAACCTTCAGTTTACAAGAATCAGAAGTAACATCAAATTCTTTTCCCTCTAACTTTATTAAATCGGCAAATGAGGAAACAGGAACCTCTGGAATTATCTCAAAACACAAAGAAAAAAAATCCTTGTTTTGAGCTCCAATCATATAGAATTTCAAAAGGCTATCTGCTATTTCAATTCTACAAGGGGCTGTGTCTGCAAATGAACGAAAGTAAAAAATTTCATCATTCACTTTATATTCTGAACCAAAAAGATTCAATCCATTCTCAGAATATTCGGGCAAATTCGAATCATGAAAATCCTCCTTATAATAGTCATTCTTATCCTTATCCTCATCTTCCATACAAGAGACTAAAGAGAAGCTCACGAGCGACAATAACATTGTCAATAAAAATGCATGTGATTTCATATACGAAACATTTATTATAATCAATAATAAGGAACTCCCATTGGCGCTTTACGGTCATAAGAGTCTCTATCTGTTGGCAATTGAATAGACAACTGAACTCCCATTCCAATGTCATAATAAAAGTAGGATGCCGGCATATTTATCATGAAAGATGGAAGATGAAAATCAATATTCACCAAAGGGAAAAACCGAAGCAACCTAAAACCAAATGCAGGATAAATAGAACCAACGAAGGAATCCGGATCTTTACCGACATCATCGATATAACCGCCCAACTCATCATTTACAGAAGAATCATAGCAATTCATTTTATTGTCAGAAGCAACTAAGAAACCCCACGAAGAGCCCAATTTGAAATAAAATCTACAGAAGTGTCCAGGTCTGCTCGCCAAATATCTGAACTCTAAAGGGAATCCAATGTAATGGTTCCTTTGTAAAATACTTTCACCTTTCAATACATAGTTCGCAGAACCTTCATTGGAATAATTCCAATAGAAATAATCTCCAGCAGGATTATATGTATCAATGTATTGGATGTAACGCAAACCTGTTGTTATTCCGAATCTTTCATGATGAAACAAAACTTCACCTGTTATACCAACATACCAACTATACAAAAATTCAGAGTCATCGCTTGGGAAAATAGGGTTATAATTAGAATACGTTTCTTTATCGGTATTTGTATAAGACCCTATCTGTTTTACTTTGTCTGGGTCATGATGTTTTCCTATATAATAATCGTAACCACCATCCACTCGCAACTTTAAGCGAAGGTCTCCACCAGCAGACACTGTTGCGAAAGGCATCAGTAAAAGAGTAAGATAAAACAGTATTTTTGCTTTCATAAACAACACTCAAATTATTTAGCAAATATATGAAACATTCGCTAAAGAGAATATAAAACTCATTTGCATTTCAAAAACGAGCAGAAGCAACTTGTTATTTATAAATCAGAAACTTCTTCTGGTATTGATTTATTTCCATCAGACTTCACACCGAGACTAATGAGTTTATTTGCTCCACTAACAATGCTTTGCTGACCTGCATATAGTTTTTTCTTTGCTCCCTCATATTCGTTGGACAGACTAGAAAGTTGAATTCCGATCTTCTCGAAACGGTTAATGAAATCACCCACACGCTTCAGTAATTCTTCCGCACGTTTTATAATTTCTGCCTGATTTTTATTCTGTTCTACCTGCGACCATGCCAACTCAATCATACGCAATAATGCGATAAGATTCTGTTCGCTTGTAATAAAAACACCCCTCTCAAAAGCATTTCGCCAAAGGTAGTTATCATTGTAAAGAGCCAATTGCATTGCCATTTCATTTGGGACAAACATAATGACATAATTGAGGCGTATAGGTCAAATTGCGTGGTATTTTCACTATACTAAGTGTCAATGGGTCAAATTGCGTGGTGACTTAAATGAAAATACGATTGAATATTTTCAACAATTTGCTCATATTTGTATC
>JALNVE010000174.1 GCA_023227695.1 Paludibacteraceae bacterium | reverse complement strand
TCGCTGTCCACATCGAAGAATGGAAATACAATGTAACTGTTCGGCATCTGCACTGTATGGCAAGATTCGAGCGTTAAGTTCTTCTTTTTCAACAAATCACTAAGAATCCTGTTGGTATAGCCGGCATCATCGCCGCAAGTACATACAGCAAAGACCTGATGACCAGCGTAATTCTCCAGTTTCAAGCGTTTAATGAATTTAACCATAAGAGAAGGTACTCCCCAAGAGTGTATTGGGAAAACAAAACCTATACGCTCATCGTCTGAAAGCGAAAAGGTAAAATCAGACTGCGGATTTCGCAATTCATCATTGACAGACACGGTAACTTCGCCTAGTATATCGGCCAATTGTTTGGCCACCCATTCAGAATTACCGGTTGCTGAGAAATAAAAAATCATTATAGTATAAATAAAAAATTCAAAAGAGTTTATTCCAAAGTACCTAGGAATGTGTAATGCTCAGAGTATGATCTCAGAATATCTTCAGAAACATTCTCGAAGATTCCGAAAACAGAAGAACCTGAGCCTGACATGGAAGCATACAAAGCGCCTTTCTCGTAAAGAGAGTTCTTTATGCGTTCGATTTCAGGAAATTTAGGGAAAACGCTGATTTCAAAGTCATTGACAATTTTGCCTTTCCATTCGTCAATAGGACGTTTGATCCACTCTTTAACTGGATAATCTGCCGGTTTTGGAGTCACCATAGAGTAGGCAAGAGGAGTCGACACGTGAATGTCCGGCTTAATCAAAACAATCTGCATATCCTTGAGAGAAAACTCAATAGGCTCGAAAACATTGCCTATTCCTGATGCGAATACCGGTTTGTTTTCTATAAAGAAAGGACAGTCGGCTCCCAATTTTGATGCATAACTTTCTAGCTTTGAATTAGATAGTTTGAGATTGAACTCTTTATTCAACATCTTCAGCATAAAAGCGGCATCAGAGGATCCTCCGCCTAATCCGGCACCGAATGGAATGGCTTTTTCAAGGTAAATATCGAGCTGCGGAATAGAAAAATCCTTTTCCAACAAGCGCAGAGCCTTCATGATTAAGTTGGACTCAGCGTCGCCTTCTATCTTTATTCCAGATTGGTTGAAAGTGGTCTTACCGTCAGATGATGCAGGCACAAATTCCAACGCGTCTTTGACTGGAATCGGATAAAAAATCGTTTCAAGATTGTGATAGCCATCGGCTCTTTTTTCTACGATATTGAGTCCTATATTAATCTTGGCGTTTGGAAATGTTATCATTCTTCAACTTTTTAAATAGTACAAATTTACGATATAGAAATCATAATCAAAAGAAACATTCCATTTTTCGTTTTTCGACTACCAAAACTTTGTGCTTAAATTAAACATAATTACCTGTTTTTTCACTTGATCCGAAAATAGAATTAAACAAGGAGAAGAACTCGAAAAATTTAAAAAAAGAGGCTGAAATGGCATTTTCTTTCGAATTTAGGCAAAATAAAATCGTAAGTTTTTTGTACTACCAACTTATTATTTATTATATTTACGAAGTAGATAAAAACAAAAGATTATTAAATAATAAAAAATAAAAGCTATGGAAGAAAAATTAGTAACGGTAGCAATCCATACTTATGAGAAAGCGCAAGTGCTGAAATCCGTATTGGAGGCTAATGGTGTTGATGCCTATATACAGAATGTCAATCAGATACAGCCTGTCATTTCGGCCGGTGTGAGGGTAAGGATTAGAGAGAGTGATTTGGCTAAAGCTTTGGGAATTATTGAGGATATGAATAGTGCGGAAGCAGTATCCGAAGCATTGCAAGAGGAGAAGAAAGAGAAGATGATTCTGATTCCAATTGATTTTTCTGACTATTCTATTAAAGCATGTCAGTTCGGTTTTCATTTAGCAGAGACTATGAATGCCGAAGTTGTATTGCTTCACGTATATTTCAGCCCATCTTTCAATACAATGCCTATTGGCGACGTAATCAATTATGAGAGCGGACAAGATGAAGCAACGTTGAGAAGCATTATCGAAAAGGTAAATCTTGACGTTCAGAAATTGAAAGAGGATCTTGACCAGAAGATAAGCAAAGGTCTTTTGCCAAAAATAAAGTACAAACAAGTGTTGAGAGAAGGTATTCCGGAAGAGGAGATTTCGCGATATGCAAAGAAACATAATCCGGTTATTATCTTGATGGGTACTAGAGGTAAGGACAAAAAGGATTTGGATTTAATTGGAAGTGTAACAGCAGAGATTATCGAACGTTCAATCGTTCCAATTTTTGCTATTCCTGAAGATACTCAGCTTAACTGCTTTGATAACATTCACAATATTGCGTATGCAACAAACTTTGATGATAAGGATTTGGTGGCATTTGATAAGTTGATTCGTTTGATGAAGCCATTCAAAGACGTAAAGATCCACTTCATTCATTATGTACAGAAAGAAGATGCTTGGTCTGAAATCAAGTTGAGCGGTATCAAAGATTACTTTGCAAAATATTATCCAAAGCAGGAAATCTTCTATGACACCTTGCGTGGAGAGGATATGTTGAAATCAATAGATAACTTTATTGCGGAGAATAAGATCGATATGATTGCTCTTACAACACACAAGAGAAATTTGTTCACTAGACTATTCAATCCAAGTGTAGCGCGTAAGATGGTATTCCATGCAAAGACTCCTTTGTTGGTATTCCATGCATAAATAAAAGGGTAGGAGAAGGTCTTCTTAAAAAAGGCCTTCCCCTTCATAAAACAGAAAATTGAAGATAGATTAATAATTGGTTGAATAATAACTGAATGGTGAGATGAGGAGATTTATACCAGTATCCATTTTTGTAGTAATTTCAGTTTTGGGCATGCTTTTTTTTTCTAGTAATAAAGAAAAAGAAGAAGATGTAAGTTATGACATTCCAGAAGATGGATATTATGCTCCGCAGCTACCAGATAAAGCATATTTTTGTGGGGAAGAGATTGATCTATCAAATTATTATCTAAGAGAGCGCTTTGACAGAGAGATATTAAGTTTCAGCTATTGGCATTCTCAGATATTCTTGATGATTAAGCGTGCAAATAAGTTTTTTCCGATCATAGAGCCGATATTGAAGAAAGAGGGAATACCTGATGATTTCAAGTATCTGGCAATGATTGAGAGCAGTTTGGACCAAAGGGCACTTTCAGGAGCAAATGCAGCGGGTATTTGGCAAATTTTACCAGAGACAGCTAAGGAAGCCGGCCTTGAGGTTAATGATGATATCGATGAGCGATATAATTTAGAGAAGTCAACAGAGGTTGCTTGTAAATTTCTAAAAAGAACACATGATCTTACAAACAGTTGGTCTGCTGCTGCAGCATCCTATAATACAGGACGTGCACGAGTTCTCAGACAAATAGAAACGCAACAGACTAATAACTATTTCGATATGCTTTTTAGCGAGGAGACTAATCGATATGTTTTCAGAATCATTATAGCAAAATGTATTATGGAGAATCCAAAGAAATATGGCTTTTATTTAAAAAAAGCAGATTTATACTATATGCCGAAACAAGAAACGGTTGCAGTTGATTCTTCCATCACAAATTTAACTGAATTTGCTATTTCTAAAGGATGTAATTATCAGTTACTTAAAGATGCTAATCCATGGTTAAGAAGTAACAGTATAGTGAACAAAAACAAGAAGAGATACATTATAAAAATCACAACAAAAGAAGAAGCAATGAAACGTGATTATCATAATGTTAATGTTCATAATAAAAGCTGGGTTATTGACTAAAACAGATAATTTTCTATAAGTTTAATTAGTTTTGAGTAAGAATTTTATGACTAACTAACAAATTTTAGAATATGAAACGAATATTACACATATTATGGCTTTTACTGCTTTTCGGAGCATTGTCCACTCCGGCAAGTGCACAAATGATTAGATTTAAATCATATAGAGCTGCCCAGGGAACATCTGGTTTGGATAAAAACGGTCTTTATGCTTGGGGACCTTGGGGTATGAATTCATCAGAAATCATGATAGACTTGACCAATGAGTCAATATATATAGAAAACGTAGAATCTAAGGAGTCTGCTGATTATAAAATCTTTGGAAAACCTAAAAAATGGATTATTAAGAGGCAATTTAAATATGTAAGTTTCGAATGTGCTGACCAAAATTTCGATAAGGTAAACGTGAAACTGTACGAGTTTGACAGCGGCGAGTTCCGAATTTCAGTTATGTCGCTCAACAAGGCAGTCAGATATTCGGCTGTTTATTTGGATCAAAAAAACATGAAGAAGTATTTCGAAGAATAATTTAAGTTGAAAATTATAAAAACAAAAAAAAAGGAACAGATTGTTTTCTGTTCCTTTTTTTGTCGCTAAGATTCACGTCACGCAAAAAAGTCACGCAAAAAAAATCTAAAAAGTAAACTCGTTGAGATTTTGATATTTTTGATCGTTTGATATGTTGTCCGTAAATTTTCAATTTGAATTGATTAGTTTATCCCAAAACTTGACGTACGTTGTGTGAGTTCTATATTTTCGCATATTTCCATACAATGTTGGAGAACCGTCAAAATATGCGAATCTCAGCGACTTTACGCATTTGCCCTAGTTTGTTATATAATTAATATTATGTTAAGTAGAATATAGGAGAATGATCCCGACTGTTTCAAATCATTCTTCTTGGTAAATAAAAAGAATTTGAAGATGTCTAAGTATGGTTCTGAAATTTGAAAATCGCTCCCCTATTCTTATTTTAATTTTTTGTGAATAAAAAATTAAAAAAGAAATCACAAGAAATGTGTTTCGGTCTGTCAGTTAACTGAACGTCCGTTGAAATTTGTGGATATACATTGTCCTAACCCAAATTCCTTATAAAAAAATCATTATTCCTAAATTTAGTTGACTAAAATAATTTGTGGTAAAAACTGTCCACGTAAATTTTCTTGATCCTTTTTTTTTCGTATTTGATTTCCAAACCTCTTGTCCTATTTGTTATAAAAAAAGTGCACAGAAATATCTCATTTCTGCACACTTAGTTACATAATACGTAATGAATAAATACTGTGTTTTATAATAAGCTTTTAAAAAGGATAATGTCCTTCATTTACACCTTTTAAAAGACCATCGAGAGCAGTTTGGTTCTGCACCTTGCAGTTATCTCTGTCTATGATGCCTGTTCCTGGCGTATCCCATAAGAAAGGAACTATGCCATTGTTTTTACCTACTTTTACTAAATATTCATAGAAATAAGCTCTGCACTCTTCAAATTTTTGCTGGTTGGAGCCCAAATCTCGATTCATGGCGGCAAACTCTCCCATAATAACTGGGATTCCTTTATCTACAAATTTAGATTTCAAATAACTGAATTCTGAGTCGACAGTGGCCTCTGTATGCCATGAACAAGAACGGTTAACTCCGTTGATGTATATGTTCTGGTAGTTTTTACCCCAGAAATAATGCATGTTTCCCCAATCAGCATCTTGTTCCATCAAACAGTATGTGTATGGATAGTAATGGAATTCGAACATCAATCGTCCATCTATTTTATCGGTTGGCATTACATCGTATTTCGCATCGGCTGCCGTATTGGCTCCCTGGATGACCAGACAACGCAAATCGTTGTTTCCTCCTGATTCACGAACCGTATTTACGAATGTCTGATGATAACTTTTCAAGACTGCTGCCTGGCTTTCATTATCTACAGCTGGCTCGTTGGCACTGGCAAATAGAAGATGCTCGTCGTAATCTTTGAAGTAAGTTGCGATCTGTTTCCAAAGTGCAGCCTGTTCTTTGTTTACTGCCTCTTTGTCGTCCTCCGTACAGTGTTTCTCCAACCATCCATTATCCCAATGGATATTGATAATCACGTACAAATCATCTTTAATGGCGTAATCTACAACCTCTTTCACTCTATTCATCCAAGATGCTTTAATGTTGAAGGTTGATTCGCTTTCTCTATGGTTGTCCCAAGCTACAGGAATACGTATGGCATTGAACCCCGAATTTTTATATGTATCCACAATCTGTTGCGTAATTACAGGACTTCCCCAGCATGTCTCTGCATTGTCGCCACATGGACACTCCATCGTATTTCCTATATTGATTCCTAAATTCATCTTTGCGGCCAATCGTATTGCATTACTAGGCATACGGTCGCTAGGATTGACGTTAGGAATTTCATTTTTGTTGCCTTCAAAATTGATCTCCTGCACTTCGCTGATTTTAAAACCAAAAACAGCACCGTCCATTTTTACCACATAGACTGAATCTTGGGCAAAGCCACCTAATGCTAATGAGATTAGGAAGCAAAACGCAAATAAAAATCTTCTCATGCTTATTGTGTTTTGTGTTACTTTTTGGTGATTTTTATAACGTCTTCACCAATTCTGACGAAATATATACCTGATTTCTGATCAGATACATTGATCATGGTTACCCCGTTTGATACAGTTTGTACCTTTTTCTTAATAGTTCCCTCAATACTGAAAAGCTCTACATTTTTATTATTTCCCCCTTTTATGTAAAGCTCCCCTTCTACTGGATTTGGATAAACAAATACCTTGTCGTTCTTTAGCAAAGACGGAACCTCTGTTTCTGAAGCTGCTAGGCCGAAAAGAATTCTGTCACTTCCTTCTGGGTCGATAGACGAAGGTTGGTTTATCAAAATCTTGTTAATGGCGGATAGTTTGTAATAATTTTTTTGCTCGTCAGAAGAGATAGCAATGGCACATTGATCATCAGGTTGACAATCTGTTGATGTTCCTTCTTTAGGCCAGATGTGAAATTTATTGCCTGCTTGAGTCAATGAAAAACTGCCCGTAAAGAGTAGAAATAATATAATCTGTTTGTGTGTGTACATCTATATATCGGGGATTCAAATTGATAATGCAACTTGAGGAGGAAAAAAATGGGTCAGGTAGAAAAAATATTTTTCAGAGCAGAAAGAGAAGAGAAAATCTCCCTCTTTCCAGTTGCCCTGTGGA
>JALNVE010000173.1 GCA_023227695.1 Paludibacteraceae bacterium | reverse complement strand
TTCCGAACACAGTTCAGGGGCGTGGCAGACGTGAAGTTTTTCATGTACAGGCTTGCCAAACTTTATTCTTGAATCTGGGGATTCTTGTCCTTGTACCAACCCCACCTATCCGCTGATCCAATACATCTCGGACGGGTCACCCAACGGAATTTATTCCGCTAAGAAATTCGTGTGTAATTTGAAACGAGCTGTTGTTGGAAATAACGAGCTGGTGTATTAAAATAAAAAATAATTAGTGATAATTCGTGTTAGATTGTTTGTTTGAGGTTCCCGAAACAAATACTAATTTTGTGGAAAGGGTTCGAATTTCGAATTCTGGCAATTAGATTTATAATTATGAAAATATTCAAAACTTCTCAAATCAAAGAGCTGGACGCTTACACCATTGCTCATGAGCCAATTACTTCGTTTTGTTTGATGCAAAGGGCTTCCTCTGAGTTGTGTGATGCCTTGTTGTATATGTTAAAAAGAGACTGTCGTGTATGCATTATTGCCGGTTCTGGAAATAATGGAGGTGATGCGTTAGTCATAGCTAATTATTTGTCGCTTGTAGGATGCTTTAACCTATCTGTTTATCTGGTTTCTTCAAGTAAAAAGTTCTCGGACGATTGCAAACAGGCTCGCGCGGAGTTAGAAAAACGTCCTGTCAAAATCATTGAGATTGACGAGTCGAATCTGAATACACTGGTCATCGGTGAGAATGACTATGTGCTTGACGGCTTGTTTGGCTCAGGTCTTAACCGAAAGTTGGAGGGCTTTTATAAAGAGGTAGTGAAACGTATCAATGCAAGTGGCGCTACGGTGATCTCCATCGATATTCCTTCAGGTTTGTTTGGCGAGGATAATCGTCAGAATGATGCTGAGGCAATTGTCTGTGCAGACTATACCTTCTCGTTCCAATTTCCGAAGGTGGCTTTCTTTTTGCCTGAAAATGAGAAATATTTGGGCCAAGTCCGCTGGTTGGACATTCAGCTTCATCCTCAGGCCATGAAGGAGATTCCTTCCTATTATTATTATTTGGACAAGCCTTTGATAAAGCCGATGTTGCATCATCGTACTAAGTTTTCGCACAAAGGAACTTATGGTCATGCGTTGCTGATTGCCGGTTCGTACGGAATGGCAGGCGCTGCTATTTTAGCTTCCAAGTCTTGTCTTCGAACGGGTTGCGGACTTTTATCTGTTCATCTGCCTAGCCGTTGTTGCTACGTGTTGCAGATCGCCGTGCCTGAGGCCATGTTGAATTTGGATGCGAACGACACCTGTTTCTCTGGAATTGATGATTTGACCCGTTTCAATGCGATAGGCATTGGTCCGGCATTGGGAAAGAAAGATGAAACGAAAGCGGCTCTCGTCTCTTTGTTGAAACGCGCTTCTATTCCTCTGGTTTTGGATGCCGATGCTTTGAATATCATAGCGGAGGAGGATTGTCTTGCACTTTTGCCCGAAAATACTATCATAACGCCGCATCCGAAGGAGTTTGACCGTTTGGCAGATGCCTCTTTCTCGGGTTACGACCGATTGGAAAAACAGATGGATCTTTCTTCTAAATATAAAATCATTATCGTTTTGAAGGGTGCCCATACGAGCATCTCTTTGCCAGACGGCAGATGCTTCTTTAACTCAACTGGAAATCCGGGAATGGCTACGGCTGGCAGTGGCGACACGCTGACGGGAATCATTCTTTCGTTGTTGGCTCAGAAATATGAACCGGAAAGGGCCGCATTGTTAGGCGTCTATCTTCACGGTTTGGCAGGCGATTTAGCTGCCGAAGCCTCTTCTGAAGAGAGCTTGATCGCAAGCGACATCTCTGCTTATCTGGGGATGGCTTTCGCGAAGCTTAGGGAAGAATAAGATTTTAAGATATAAGTATCTGATATGTTTCTGTTTTTCTGCATTTTGCAGAGAGGCAAAAACATTTTCTTATGATTTAATATCTAAACTGTTTTCCCTTTTGCTTACAGCTCAATTCCTAACTCTGAAATTTATCTCATAAATATGCATTTTGTTTTTGCTGTGAAGTAATGAATTGAAATGAAATGTATCTTTTTTTGTTTCTGTTTTATAAGTAAATAAACATTCATATTTTAAATTGTAATGTTTTTAGCCTATTTTCAAATAGAAATGGCAATATGTTAGAATTTTAAAGCTCTCTTCTTTAGTTTTGTAATTGCAATTGAAGTTTAAAGGATTGAATGATATGCAATTACGAAAGATAAAATTTACGAAAATGCAAGGCATCTCGAACGATTATATATACATAAATTGTTTCGAGGAGAGTGTTGAGAATCCTTCTGATTTGGCCATAAAGATGAGTAACCGTCACACGGGAGTCGGATCGGATGGACTGGTCTTGATTATGCCTTCCGAAAGTTGTGATTTCCGTATGCGTATGTTTAACTCCGACGGCTCAGAAGCCGAGATGTGCGGGAATGCTTCTCGTTGCGTAGGTAAGTTTGTATATGACAAAGGATTGACGAAGAAAAAACTCATCTCTTTGGAGACGCTTGCGGGCAGAAAAATGCTCGAACTTCATACCGTCAACGAAATGGTAGATACTGTCACCGTTGATATGGGCGAGCCGATTTTCGAGGCGAGCCTTATTCTATCTAAACTCAACAGCAGCAGTGTGATGAAATTTCAGTTGGAGGTGAACGGTCAGACTTACTCCGCAAATCGTCTTTCGATGGGCAATCCTCATTGCGTCCTTTTTATGGATGAGATTGACGATCTGAATCTGGAAAAGATTGGTCCGCTGTTCGAGTCTCATCCTATTTTTCCTAAAAAAACAAATACCGAGTTTATCAAGGTCCTTTCCGAGCATTCTTTGAAAATGCGTGTTTGGGAGCGTGGTGCCGGGGAGACAATGGCTTGCGGTACAGGGGCTTGTGCCTCTGTGGTTGCAGCTGTGCTCAACGGATATTGCGATGGCAAGGTGATTGTCTCTCTTCGCGGTGGCGATTTGGAGATAGAGTGGAACCGTCACGACAAACATGTCTACATGACGGGCGCTGCCGTGACTGTTTTCGAAGGAACTTACGAGTTGTAACAAGAAATCTTATTATCAGAAATAAAATATCAGATATAATGGCAAGAATTAACGATAATTTTCAGAAACTTCCGGGAAGTTACCTTTTCTCGAAGATTGCCCACAGGGTGGCAGATTATAAACAGCTGAACCCTCAATCAAAAATTATTAGAATGGGAATCGGTGATGTGACTCTTCCTCTTTGCGATGCGGTTGTTAAGGCAATGGAGCATGCCACAGAAGAGATGGCGCACCGTGAGACTTTTCGCGGTTATGGTCCGGAGCAAGGCTACGCCTTCTTGGCTCAGACAATTCTTGACAATGAGTACGCAACGCGTGGCGTTTCTTTAGAGACAGATGAGATTTTCATCAGCGACGGAGCTAAAAGTGATACGGGAAATATCGGCGATATTCTTGGTCTTGACAACATCGTTGCCGTGACAGACCCTGTTTATCCCGTTTATGTCGATACAAATGTGATGGCCGGACGTGCAGGAAATCTTTTGGAAAACGGACATTGGAGCAACATCGTCTACATGCCGGTTACAAAGGATAACGGTTTTGTGCCTGAGTTGCCACAGAAGAGGGTAGACGTCATCTATCTCTGCTTCCCAAACAACCCTACAGGAACGACATTGACCAAAGCTCAGTTGAAGAAATTTGTGGATTATGCGCGAGAGAATGAGGCGCTCATCCTTTTTGATGCAGCTTACGAGGCTTTCATCCGTGAGAAGGATGTTCCGCATTCAATTTATGAGATAGAGGGAGCCAAAGAGGTTGCCATTGAATTCCGAAGTTTCTCAAAGACAGCTGGATTTACAGGTACAAGATGTGGTTATACAATCATTCCAAAAACAGTCATTGCCTACAATGAGAAGGGAGAAAAGGTTGCCCTTAACCGTTTGTGGAACCGTAGGCAATGTACCAAATTCAACGGAACACCATATATCGTTCAGCGTGCAGCAGAGGCTGTCTATTCACAGGCAGGCAAGGAGCAGGTTCGTGCGCAAGTGGATTATTATATGGGTAATGCAAAGATCATTTGTGAGAGTCTTCAAGCCGCAGGTTACGAAGTCTTTGGAGGCGTTAACGGACCATACGTTTGGACAAAAACTCCAGAGAATATGAATTCTTGGGAATTCTTCGATTATCTGTTGAAAGAGAAAAATATAGTTGCAACACCAGGCGTAGGCTTTGGCCCAAGCGGAGAAGGTTACATCCGTTTCTCAGCCCTTGGTGATCGCGACAACACAATAGAGGCCATGAAGCGTTTAGACTAAAAAATAAAGATGTTTCTTTTATCGAGTTTTTTGTAATTAGTTTTAGAAGAGATGTGTGGTTCACGCATCTCTCTTTTTTCGTTTTTAAGAGTTTCCTTATGTTGGTTACACAGAGATTCACAGAGTAGACACAGAGGATCGTTTTCAACGAAGGCCGTCGTCAGACGGTACTCGTTCCCCGTCATCAGTCAAAACCAATTGGACCAAATAGACTAATAATTCCCAATTAGACTAATTAAAAACAAAATTAAGTGCTTAAAAATGTAGTCTTAAAGATAAATCATGTGCTAAAAAATGTACTTTATTTATGAAATTTGTATGTCAGAAATTTATAGAGTAAAAGATAGAAAGAATAGAAAACTCTTATTCTTAATGGTGAAAAACCTGGTTGTTGTAAAACAACTGCATGTTTCTTGCAAAACAACTACAATTTGTTTATTTTTACCTAGTCTAGAGGTTGACAATGAATTAGGAATATCAAACATAAAGGTCTACATTAACAAAGGACACAAAAAATAGTCAGCCTGTTTTAGAAAATAAGTTTTTTTTATCAGGCTACAATTAGTCTTAAAAATATCTGTAATTTTGTGAGTGAAAAAATAAGATTATGAAGCGCATCACCATTAAAAATTTTGGTCCCATTTCTTTTGCTGAAGTAGAATTGCAAAGGGTTAATGTGATAATTGGTCCTCAAAGTTCAGGGAAAAGCTGTTTGTTAAAGGTTGCAAGTTGCTGCTCATGGATTGAAAAACGCATACAAAGACTTCAATCTTATAAGATTTTTGAATCTGATGGTTACTTTGAGGAATGTCTGATAGAGTTTCACAAGTTGGATGGATACAAATCTAAAGATAGCATCATAGAGTATGAGAGCGATTATATGAGATTTTCTTATAACTTTGGGAAAAAATCTTTCTCGTTCGATTGGAAAAAAGCAAGATGGAAATATCATAGCTCAAAAATTTCGTATATACCAGCGGAACGAAATATGGTTTCCGTTATTCCGAATTGGTTTGATGTTGCTCTTTCTGGAAACAACATTCAACGTTTCATGTCTGATTGGAATAATGCGAGGACTTCATTAAAAAGTGGTTTAGACATTCTGAATCTGGATGTCAATTATCATTATGATTCTATTTCGCACCAGGATATCATAAAAATGCCAAATGATAAGGAGTTGTTGCTCACGAACACTTCAAGTGGACTACAATCTCTGGTTCCACTCTATGTTCATCTAAATTACATGTATGCTGTTAGATTTAGGCAAAAAGGTAAGAATAGTACATGGAGTAAAGAACAAGAAGATAGAAAACTGCAAGAACATTTGATGAATGAGTTTCAATCATTAGATGGTGGTAAAAAAACAAAGGTTCTAAAAATAGTTAATAATTTCACCCAAAATTTTGGTAACGATATTTTTTTAGAAGAACCAGAGCAAAATTTATTTCCTCCAACGCAATCGGTTTTAATGACTTATCTTGTTGATAAAAATAAAGGAACGCATGGTGGATACCTGTTTATAGCGACTCATAGTCCTTATGTTATGACTGATTTATTAGAAAAAGTGGGAGAAAAAGAATTAGGTTTGTTTCTATCTCAAAAAACACAATCTGGAGAGTATAAAGTCAAACAAGCGTCACGAGATGAGATTGAAGAAATATACAAATATGGAGTTGACGTCTTTTTTAATATAGAAACTTATAAGTAATGGCAAGTAAGGATTTATACATAATCCCGGAATGTTATGTTGATACTAATATGGTAGAAACATTATTGAATTCATTTGGGTCTATTACTGCAGGTGTAAACCATCAAAAGGGTTGTAACAATGTAACAAAAATTTTAAGAGAAAAGTTTAAGGGGCAATTTGGAATAGGAATAGTAGATAATGATAAGGTAAAGACAGGCATTATAATTGATTTTAAGAAGATTTGGGAATCTAAACATATTGCAGTGCTGAAACATCCTGATGAGAATCATTATGTTTTTGCTATAAAACCAGCAATGGATATGTTTATTCTTGATTCTGCAGCAGAACAAGGTGTTAACTTAAATGAAATAGGTTTTCCCGATAATCTTAAAAAGTTTACAGATATAACAAAACGTATAACTTCAAAAGATGACGCTAAAATCAAGAATCTAATAAAAGCAATAAGAAACAACGCCGAAATAAAAGCGTTTGCGAATGCTTTGGTGTACTTAAAGACTAATCAAGGTTCATCTGATGAAAATATTGTTAAAGATTTCTTTTTAAGTGTGGCAGTTGATTAAAAATCATTCTTAAAATGAACTTTCACTATCTTTAGTCTTTTTGCTTTTCTTAAGTCAACACTTATAGAAGTTTTGTGTGTAGTGATATATTTTATAAGTATCACAAAAAATGCAATCATCTTTATAAATTCAGCTATAGCCTTATTGAAATCTTTTTTTTGTTTTAAATAAGAATAACTTTTTTTTATTCTTCTACCATATTTTTATATCGGGGATTCAAATTGATAATGCAACTTGAGGAGGAAAAAAATGGGCGTATAGGTCAAATTGCAGGATGAAATGATTGTACTTTGTGTCAATGGGTCAAATTGCAGGATGACATTATATTACTTATTTTTGTGTCTAAAAGTAAATGCCGTTACCTTTGTATTGCA
>JALNVE010000172.1 GCA_023227695.1 Paludibacteraceae bacterium | reverse complement strand
ACGCTTGGCAATATCTCTCTTAATAGTTGATCTGTTTTCATTCCGCAAAGATAATGCTATTCATGAATTTTGGGGAATATTCTTGTCGCTATACCAACCCCACCTATCCGCTGATCCCAGATCTCTACTTTTTTATAAGAATTGACAAATGGGGATGGAAAATAAGTGGATAAAAAAAAGCCCTTCTACGAATAGAAGAGCTTTTTGAGCCTCTTGTCGGATTCGAACCAACGACCCCGAGATTACAAATCACGTGCTCTGGCCAACTGAGCTAAAGAGGCAGGTGGGTAAGCGATCTACATCGCACCGCTCAACCGACTACCCTTGCTGCGGTCAAGCCCTGGGGGATTCGAAGGGAGCTGGTCGTGTAGGACTTACCCGGGCACAAAGGTAGATATTTTTTGTCTTTCAACAAGTGTTTGCTCTACTTTTTTCTAAATAAAAATGGCTTGAATGGGGATATATTTGATATACAGATAGGTTAATAGCAGAATTTATTCATAAAAAAATCTATATAATGATGATTGTTGGATAAAAGCATCTGTTTCTATCTTCTTTTATGAAGAAAAGGGGGTTGAATAGGCCTACGAAAAGATAAAAAAATGATTGTAACGACTCTTTTTTGATGAAATATCAACTCAAAAGGAACTCTTTATCTTCATAGCTATAAAAAATCGAATTCTATACAGAGAATCATCTCGGACAATTGCCCAGAGGAGCAAACCTTTGCTCCGATAATAGTGCAAATGCAGGATATTATCAAATTTTTAAATTGAATGATAATATTCTGAATATCAATCAATAAACAGTAAAACTAATTCGCGATAATTGGTGTTCGAAGCTTTCTTAGAAGGGTTGCAAACTAGAATAGGAAAGGTCTAAAAATAAAGAAGGAAGTCTCACGACTTCCCATCTTCCTAACCTTAAATCTAATACCATGAAAAACACAGTGCAAATATATGGCATGTTTTTATGTTATGCAACATAAAAACGAAAAATGATCATCTGTTTAACGTTAATTAAACAATTGTACTATTTGTAGAAGATATTTTATGCTACGCTCAAGGCGTATTGGCACATTTACTTTCTCCGATTTTACCTGAATAAAATTTGTCCTTTCGGGATTTAGTGTGCGTAAGGTATGTTTATCTGCAAAAAAAGCTCCGCCTTCTGAATCAGAAAGCGGAGCTTTTTATCATGTGACTGTTGCCTTATTTAGCAACAGCTGCTTTTGTTTTCGTTGTTTTCTTGGCCGTTGTAGACTTCTTTGTTGCAGTTTTCTTTTTAGCCGTAGTCGTCTTCTTGGCAGTTGCTTTTTCTTCAGAAGCTTTGGCTGTCTTTGTTGCGGCTTTTTTCTTCTTTGCTGGCTTCTTTTCGCCTTGCTCTTTGATCAAAGCTAAACACTCTTCTACCGTCAACTCCTTAGGATCTTTTGTCTTCGGGATTTTGTAGTTGGCTCCGTCGTGTGCAATGTATGGACCAAAACGTCCGTTGCAAATTTGGATGTCTTCTGCAGTGAACTCCTTGATGATACGGTTCTTCTCGATCTCTCTCTTCTCTTCGATCAACTCAATGGCTCTGTCAGCGTCGATGGTCATTGGGTCGTCGGTCTTTTTGAGTGAGTAGAATTTGCCGCAGTGTTTTACGTAAGCACCGAATCTGCCGATACCGATGGTAAGGGTAGATTCCTCATATTCGCCTATGTCGCGAGGTAATTTGAACAGATCCATAACCTCTTCGAAGGTGATGGTCTCCAAGTGCTGGTCTTTACGTAGAGAGGCAAATTTTGGTTTCTCCTCATCTTCTGCAGTGCCGATTTGAGCTACTGGTCCGAAACGGCCTATCTTAACGAATACGGGCTTGCCGCTTTGTGGGTCTACGCCAACTTGTCGTTCGCCAACCTTACGTTCAGAATTTTGGATAGTATCTTCAACTTTTGGATGAAATCCTTTGTAGAAGCTATCTATAGTTGCCGTCCATTTTACATGACCCTCTGCAATGTCATCGAACTCATTCTCAACCTTAGCGGTGAAGTTGTAGTCCATGATGCTTGGGAAGTATTCGATCAAGAAGTCGTTTACGATGATACCTATATCAGTAGGGAACAACTTGGAGCGTTCAGCTCCTGTTGTTTCTGTCTTTGTCTCGTCTTTGATGTTGCTGCCCTTTAGCGTGAGGACATTGTATTTTCTCTCTTCTCCCTCTCTGTCGCTTCTCTCTACATAACCGCGGTTTTGGATAGTAGAAATGGTTGGTGCGTAGGTAGATGGTCTACCGATACCCAACTCTTCCAATTTTCTTACCAAGCTAGCCTCGGTGTATCTTGGCGGACGTTGAGTGAATCTTTCCATTGCGACGATGGAATCGACTTGGTTCAGCTTGTCGCCCTCTTTCAATGGAGGAAGCAATGACTCGTTCTCCTGGTCGTTGTCGTCGTCTGTAGACTCCATGTAAACTTTCAAGAAACCGTCGAACTTCAACACTTCGCCTTCTGCGACGAACTTGCGGCTCTCGCCAGAGATGTTGATGTTGATGGAGGTGCGCTCCAATTCAGCATCGGCCATCTGTGAAGCGATGGTTCTTTTCCAAATCAACTCGTACAGCTTTTTCTCTTGGGCAGTACCCTCGATGTGCTGTTGGTTCATGTATGTAGGACGGATGGCCTCATGCGCCTCTTGTGCGCCAAGACTCTTCGTCTGGTAATGTCTTATTTTCAAGTACTTCTCTCCGGCAATGTCAAGAATCTCTTCTTTAGAAGTGTTGATGGCCAAAGAAGAAAGGTTTACGGAGTCGGTACGCATGTAGGTTATCTTTCCTGATTCGTAGAGTTTCTGAGCAACCATCATGGTTTGCGAAACGGAGAAACCTAACTTTCTGGAAGCCTCCTGCTGTAGGGTGGAGGTGGTGAATGGAGCGGCAGGCGATTTTTTGAAAGGCTTTGTCGTCACATTCTCAACAGAGAATTGGGCTGTCTTGCAATGGTTTAAGAATGCAAGAGCCTCTTCTTTTGTCTTTATCTTGTTCTGCAATTCGGCTTTCAATTCGCTTTTTTTGCCGTCTTTGTCCTGCACGTTAAATAGAGCAAGAATGCGGTAAGAAGGTTCTGATTTGAAGGCCTGAATCTCACGTTCTCTGTCGACAATCAATCTTACGGTTACAGATTGAACACGACCGGCAGAGAGTGATGGCTTGATTTTTCTCCAAAGGATGGGAGAAAGCTCAAAACCCACAATTCTATCGAGAATTCTTCTTGCTTGCTGTGCGCTTACAAGATTCGTATCAATGTCTCTTGGATTCTTTATCGCGTTTAAAATCGCGTCTTTGGTGATTTCGTGGAATACAATACGTCTTGTATTCTCTTTGTTTAGACCTAGAACTTCATACAGGTGCCATGCAATAGCCTCTCCCTCGCGGTCCTCATCGGATGCTAACCATACAATCTCTGAATCTTTGGCTTGCTTCTTCAATTCGCTTACTAATTTCGCTTTATCAGCAGGAACTTCGTAGTCTGGAGCGTAGTCGTTTTCAACGTCAATTCCAAACCCTTTCTTCTTTAAATCTCTGATATGACCGAAACTAGATAGAACCGTGTAATCATTCCCCAAAAACTTTTCAATCGTTTTTGCTTTCGCAGGGGACTCAACTATAACTAAATTTTTCTTTTGCATAAGATACTCTGTTGAGTTTAATCTTTATTAAACGGCTGCAAAGTAACAAAATATAGTTCGGAAGTTCCAACTTTTTTATCTTTTTGTTTTTCAGAGGGTAGATAGTCGTCTTTAATTTTAGTTAAAAAAGAATAGGATGCATACCTTATTTATATAGTGTTCTTTTGTCTTTTTTTCTTCCGAATGTTACCATTGAATAGTTGGTTTTCCGTGACTTTGCAGGTAAGCGTTAGCCTGACTGAAGTGGTGACAGCCTAAAAATCCGCGGTATGCAGAAAGTGGAGATGGATGGACAGCCTTCAATACCAAATGCTTTTTTGTGTCGATAACCATACCTTTGCGTTGTGCGTAAGAACCCCAAAGCATAAAGACGAGGTTCTCTTTCTTGTCAGAAAGCTCCTTGATAACTCTGTCTGTAAACTCTTCCCAGCCTTTACTTTGGTGAGATGCAGCCTCTCCGGCACGAACGGTAAGGATAGCGTTAAGAAGCAGAACACCCTGTTTTGCCCAACGTTCCAAATTGCCCGATGAGGGCATCGGTACATGTACGTCGTCTTGAATCTCTTTGAAAATATTGATCAGAGAGGGAGGAAATTGGATGCCGTCGTTCACGGAGAAGCAAAGGCCGTGTGCCTGTCCGTAACCATGATAAGGATCCTGTCCGAGGATAACGACCTTGGTTTGGTTGAACGGACAAAGATCGAACGCGTTAAAGATAAGTTTAGCCGGTGGATAGATGGTCTGAGTCTGGTACTCTTTCCTTACAAATCCGGTCAAAATATCGAAATAGGGCTTTTCGAACTCGTCTTTCAGCACCTCTTTCCACGATGGTTCAATCTTAACATCCATAATTATCTGTTTTTTATCTTCTGCAAAAATAGGATATTTTGTTTTTGGTTGAATTGATTTTTGTGGATTAAATGAAAACAAATAGGATAAGTTGTGTTTTGCTTAGATGTGAAGGTTTATTTGGTCATTTTTTTTCTGTTCTGAAATTTCAAATGATTAATTAGACGTAAGTTAGAATCTGTTTTTATTTTTCAAAAACATGTTTTTTGTGCAAAAACCAAATTGTAACTTTCGTTGATTATTTAAGTGACTTTTTAGACAATTATAAACGATTTTGTTCGTCAGATGGCTGGTTGTTTCTCTCTCAAACTCCCTGAAAATATCTCAAGAATTCATGTCAAAACATCTAATGATAAAATCAAAAAAGCCTCTTCAAAAAGCCTCTTTTTGATATATAAACAAATGTTGTACTTTGATATTCGTTAAAATACAATTTTTTTTGCCTAAATTTGCATCTAATTTTACATATCACTAAAAAGAAGATAAAAATGACTATTTCAGACAGAAAATTTGTTGCCGTTTCTTACGACCTTTTCGTAGGAGGAGAGGATGGCGAGCCTGAATTAATGGAAAAAGCTCCAGCAGACCACCCGTTAAAGTTTACTTTCGGTTTGGGCATGATGTTGGATAAGTTCGAAGAGAATCTAAAGGGATTGTCTGTCGGAGATAAATTTAATTTCACAATCGATTCAGAAGACGCTTACGGAGATTTCGAAGACGAGCGTATTCTTGACCTTGATAAGTCCATCTTTATGGTAGACGGTGAGTTCGACAGCGAGTCTATCGCTGAGGGTAAACTTGTTCCAATGATGGATACAGAGGGCAACAGAATGAACGGCATTGTTCTTGAAGTAACAGAAGATAAGGTTAAGATGGACTTCAATCATCCATTGGCTGGCGAGAATTTGAACTTCAAGGGTGAAGTTTTGGAGGTTCGTGACGCTACAGAGGAGGAGATTGCTGTTGTTTTGAACCAACACAATTGCGGTGGTTGCAGCGGTAGTTGCGGCGATTGCTCATCTGATTGCGACAGCAATTGCGGCGATTACGAAGAAGGCGGCTGCTGTTGTGGCGGAAAATAATTCTGAAATTCCAAAAGGTTTGCGTGTAACAAACCTATCTGAATGCTAATATACGGCGCAGTCTTGGCTTATGCCGGATTGCGCCTTTTTTAATCCTTATCATTATGAATACGTTTGGAGAAAGATACAGACTGACCACTTTCGGTGAATCTCACGGAAAAGCAATCGGCGGAATTGTTGACGGATTCCCAGCTGGAGTGGAAATCGACGAAGAGTTTATCCAGCAAGAGTTGGATCGACGCAAACCTGGACAGTCGGCAATAACGACGGCCAGAAACGAATCAGACAAGGTTGATTTCCTTTCCGGCATTTATGAAGGAAAGTCGACAGGTACGCCTATCGGTTTCTCTGTTTGGAATACCAACCAGCATTCTTCTGATTATGAAGAGATGAAGAGCATCTATCGTCCTTCTCATGCTGATTTTACCTACATTGAGAAATATGGCATCCGCGATTACAGAGGAGGAGGTCGTTCTTCTGCTCGTGAAACGATTTCGCGCGTAGTGGGCGGAGCTCTTGCCAAACTCTATTTGAGAAGGATGGATATCTCAATTCAAGCTTATACTTCGCAGGCAGGAGATGTCCGTTTAGAAAAGGATTATCATGATTTGGACCTTTCTTTGACCGAGCAAAACTTGGTACGTTGCCCTGACTCAGAGACTGCTGACAGGATGGAGAAGTTGATCCTTCAGGTGAAAGAGGAGGGTGATACGATTGGTGGCGTAATCTCTTGCGTCATTAAGGGTTGTCCCGTAGGGTTGGGTGAACCAGTCTTCGGAAAACTCCATGCGGAGTTGGCTAAGGCCATGCTTTCTATTAATGCTGCGAAGGGGTTTGAATACGGAATGGGCTTTGACGGAGCTTCTCGACGAGGTTCAGAAATGAATGATATTTTCTGTTCAGATAACAAGGGAATACATACGAAGACCAATCATTCGGGAGGCATTCAAGGTGGAATCTCTAATGGCGAGGACATCTATTTTCGTGTGGCATTCAAGCCAATTCCAACACTATTGAGAGAGCAGGAGACGGTGAATTGTAAGGGCGAATTGTTGACGATGAAAGCCAAAGGCCGTCATGATCCATGTGTCCTTCCGCGTGCAGTGCCTATTGTTGAAGCCATGGCTGCCATGGTGATTATGGATGCTGTACTTTTGGATAAATCTGTAAGAGGATAATTTAAATAAAATACGAATAAGGCTGGGTCAAAACGATTGACTCAGCCTTGTTTTTGTTTGGTAGTTTAGATGACAGAATTTTATAATGATCCGGAATCTATGGATCAGCGGATAGGTGGGGTTGGTATAGCGACAAGAATCCCCAGATTCAAGAATAAAGTTTGGCAAGCCTGTACATGAAAAACTTCACGTCTGCCACGCCCCTGAACTGTGT
>JALNVE010000171.1 GCA_023227695.1 Paludibacteraceae bacterium | reverse complement strand
TCTTTCAATGCGAAAATCAAACTTTTCAGGGCTAATCTGCGTGGGGTCGTAGATAAGAAGTTCTTCCTATTCCGTATCGCCAATATTTATGCTTTTCCCCACTAAATTTCTACTGACCCCTTTGTTCGGAGTAGCGTGCAAATCTTTCGGCAAATCGTTTCTTGTAGTGCGTAGCGAATCTGCCGTTCGGCAGAGCATCTTGCCATTTCCTAGTAAAAGCAGGCCTCTGGCGTGCAAAATCAATCGTCGCCCTTTTTGAAATACAACAAATTGAAAATAAAAAAATTAAATTATTCTAAATTCGTGTTCAAAGCATTTAGTTTTAATCGTTTTCAGTCACTCCCTATCGGTCTGTTACGCAAATATTTATTATTTTTGTACCCGAATGTAATTTTATAAGAAAGTGAAGATAGGATTAGTTCAGCAGGCAAACGGTTCTGATTTCCGTGCCAACATAGAGAAACTCAAGGCAAATATCCGCGACTGCGCCTCTCGTGGTGCGGAGTTGGTTGTTTTGCAGGAATTACACAACGGTTTGTATTTCTGTCAGACAGAGAGTACGGACAATTTCGATTTGGCCGAGACCATTCCTGGTCCGTCAACGGAAGAGTTTGGTGCTTTGGCTAAGGAGTTGGGTATCGTTTTGGTGCTTTCTCTCTTCGAAAAACGTACTGTAGGACTTTATCACAATACAGCTGTGGTGATCGAGAAGGATGGCTCTATCGCAGGGAAATACCGTAAGATGCACATTCCGGATGACCCTGCTTATTACGAGAAATTCTATTTCACACCTGGCGATTTGGGCTTCACACCCATCCAGACTTCTGTTGGGAAGTTGGGCGTTTTGGTTTGTTGGGACCAGTGGTATCCGGAGGCAGCCCGTTTAATGGCTTTGGCCGGTGCTGAGATCTTGATTTACCCTACGGCAATTGGTTGGGAGTCTACAGACTCTGACGACGAGAAGATGCGCCAAAAGAATGCTTGGATGATTTCTCAACGCGGGCATGCTGTTGCCAACGGATTGCACGTTATCTCCGTCAACCGTACAGGTTACGAGAAAGACCCTTCGAACATGACTAATGGCATCCTCTTTTGGGGAAACAGCTTCGTGGCTGGTCCGCAGGGCGAAATTTTGGCCGAGGCAACTAACGACAAGGAGGAGAACCTGGTGGTTGAAATTTCGAAGGAACGCTCTGAGTTCGTTCGCCGTTGGTGGCCATTCCTTCGCGACAGACGAATAGACCAGTACCAGAATATCGTCAAGCGATACATTGATTAAGACTTCATGGTTCATCGTTTCTGGTTTATAAAGAAACAAACGATAGGAACAGGATAATCGAGTAAAGAAAATAATAACACATATAATTCTCAAAGCTATGGCTGAGACAAATTTTGTTGATTACGTTAAGATTTTTTGCCGTTCGGGCAAAGGTGGTGCGGGATCTGCCCATCTGCACAGGGAGAAGTACGCCCCTATGGGTGGTCCTGATGGAGGTGATGGCGGACGTGGTGGTCATGTCATTCTAAAAGGCAATAAGAACTACTGGACGTTGATTCACTTGAAGTTCGAACGCCATGTCTTCGCCGGTGACGGTAAAAGTGGTGGTTCTAGCCGTAGCTTCGGTCTGGATGGTTCAGATAAGACCATTGAGGTGCCTTGTGGTACCGTGGTTTATGATGCTGAAACAGGCGAGTTCCTTTGCGACGTAACCGAAGACGGTCAAGAGGTTGTCCTCTTGAAGGGTGGTCGTGGAGGATTGGGTAACTGGCATTTCCGTTCGGCTACCAACCAAACTCCACGTTATGCGCAGCCTGGCGAACCAGCCATTGAGAAGAACATCATCATGGAGCTGAAGGTCTTGGCTGATGTTGGATTGGTAGGGTTCCCTAATGCGGGAAAATCAACTTTGCTTTCTGTTGTTTCGGCAGCTAAACCAAAGATTGCCAACTATCCGTTTACTACGTTGGTGCCAAACTTGGGTATAGTTCCGTACCGCGACCATAAGTCGTTTGCTATGGCAGATATCCCTGGTATCATCGAAGGTGCATCAGATGGCAAGGGATTGGGTCTTCGTTTTTTGAGACACATCGAGCGTAACGCCATTCTGCTATTCTTGGTGCCTGCCGATTCGGACGACATCCTGAAGGAGTACGAGATTCTTTTGAACGAGTTGAAACAATATAATGACGATCTGTTGGATAAACAGAGGGTGTTGGCTATCTCTAAATCCGATATGTTGGACGAGGAGTTGGTTGCCGAAATAGAGAAGTTGTTGCCTACGGATATACCTCACCTGTTTATCTCTTCCGTTTCCGGAATGGGCATAACAGAATTGAAGGATATGTTGTGGGAAGAGTTGATGAAGGATGAAAATCGTCACATGACCATCTCTCATAAACCGATGGATCTGACCATGATTGATGATGACGATGAGGAGGAATCAGAGCTTACAGACGACGAATTTGAATTTGAATAACACGAGTTTTTGAATTGGAATATTCTAGTTTATTATCGAAGAAGTGTGGTGTGACACATTTCTTCTCTACCATAGAGGGTGGCGTCGGTACAGGAACCTACGCCACCTTTAGTTTAGGTGCTTATTGCGGTGATGATCCGCAGACAGTGGCAGCCAACCGTAAAATTCTTTGCGACGGATTGGGCATTGCACCTGACCATCTGATTGTGCCTCACGAGGTGCACAGTAATGATATCTGTTACATTGATGAATCCTATTTCGAGAAAACAGAAGAGGGTAGGCTTGCCTATCTCGATGCGTGCGACGCGTTGGTCACCACGCTGCCTGGTGTCTGTGTGGCGGTCACTACGGCCGACTGTGTGCCTGTCCTTCTCTGCGATGCAGACCAACGTGTGGTGATGGCTGTCCATGCAGGTTGGAAAGGCGTGTTCAATGGCATTGTTCCGAAATCGATCAAGGAGATGGTTTCGAACTACGGGTCTTCGCTCAGCTCTATCTATGCGGTTACGGGTCCTTGTATTTCCGGTCCATTTTATGAAGTGAGTCAGGATTTGGTCGATAAGTTTGCCACTGTCTTTCCCGAAAACGAGATGAAGGCGATTGCGCACAAATCAGGCTCATCTGTCTATTTGGATTTGCGTAAGGCAGTCGAATTCCAGTTCAAGAACGCAGGCATTGCGCCCGAAAAACATGAGATTCACCCCGGTTGTACCTATTCTCAACCAGACCGTTACTTCTCCGCCCGCCGCCAAGGTTTCTATTCCGGCAGGTTGCTGACGGGGATCATGTTGAAGTGACTTCTTTGATTTGAATAAAAGTATATGCATGGGTTGAACGCCCTGTAATCATTAGCCCATGGCAATACTTTGGGCTGATAGAAGATCTGTTCCAAGTTGATTTTTTTTTTGTAAATGTAATGCAAATATGAAGCATGTTTTTGTTTCTCTTTTTTCTTCCATTTCATCGACAACATTGGTTGCAGATGAATTTTAAATCTATTAAATTCGGTTTTTGGAGTAACTATAGAATAATCACAGATATAAAATATGAGAAAGCTGATATTCTTATTGATATTAACGGCCTTATCTATTTCATCATGTAAGGAAAGGGGTGCAAAACCGATAGCAGAGTTGTCGAAAGATTGGAAAACTTTGGTCGACATTTCTTGGTATGGACCAGAAATGAATATAAAAGAGATAAAAGTCGAAGTTCAAACTAAGGCTGCTGATACTACCATTAATGTATCGACTGCAGAAGTTCCTATTTATGTTTCGATAAAAGATTCAATTTTGACTTTCATTACGGAGGCAGAAGAAATCTATTTGCCGGAAAATTCGGAAAACTTATTTAATTATATGAATTATGTGTTTTATGAAAAGCATTTAACTTATACTAATTATAAAGAGATTTGTGCCAACTATAGTGGAGGTTTTGCATCTTTGAGATTTTTGAAATCAATAGATTTGAGCCATTTTAATACGTCAAAGGTGAAGTACATGCAATCGATGTTTTGTGGTTGTTCCAGCTTGACTTCCTTGGATCTGAGTCGTTTCAATACAGAGAATGTTGTTGATATGGAAGCTATGTTTCTTTGTTGTGCGAATTTGAAAAAATTGGATCTCAGTTCGTTCAATATGAAAAAAGTAGTTTGTGCAGAGTTTATGCTCAAATATTGTTTCTCTTTGGATAGTATTTTGACTCCGAGTGTTATGCCTGATAATGAAAATAAAGTATTGAGAGATTCTCTTACTGCTTATTTGAGAGAACCTGGCCCTGAACAATGTTATGTTTGTCCTAATTGGCTGTTTCATTTTCGCAGTAACAAGGTCTATATTGATTTGCCTTCAAGAACGGGATGGGGATGGAGTGATAGTAAGAGTGGTTTGTTTTATACTGATTTGTGTAAGGTTCCGACTTTGTCAAAACTTAGTTTTGGAAAATGTACAAAAGATGATGAAAAGGCAATTTTGAATCGTTATTGGATTCAAACTGTATATAAAAAGGCTTCTGGTATAGATTATTTGGATTACTTGGCAAAAGAGCATATTAAGGTAGAAGTGAAGACAAAGACAGCGCCTCATGATACAATGTATAATGTTTCTGAAGGTGGAGTACCTATTTATGTCTTAGGAAAAGGTAAAACTTTGATTTTACAAACTGAGGCAGATGAAATTTATTTACCAGAGTTCAGTGATGGGCTTTTTGGTATATTGGATATAATCAATGACTGTCAATTGCGAACTATAGACTTATCCCATTTTAATACAGACAGAGTAGTGAGTATGCAAGGCATGTTTTGGAATCTTCGACATTTAGATTCGTTAGATCTCAGTCAATTCAATACAGGGAATGTGTTAAGCATGTATGAGATGTTTTCTCAATGTGAAAGGCTTAAATCAATTAAATTTGGACATCAGAAAATGAAAAATGTGACGGATATGGGAAGGTTGTTTTATGACTGTAGTAGTTTATCCTCATTGGACCTAACTTCCTTTAATATGGAGAATGTAACCAATGCTGATGGTATGTTCTATGGATGCGAAAAACTGAATGTTGATTTGAATAGATTGAATATGAAACGGATAGAGGATGAAAATGTCGTTTATAAAAAAGAATAATCTATTTCGATAGGTTTGGATACAATTAAAATCGGACTATTAGTTCGCTTTTTTGTTTTCCACTTTCCCTAGTTCTTCCATCAACTCCTTCACATAGTCTCGTTGGTTGTAGTCGGGGTGGACAATTACTCCGTCTACGGCGATGATGTCGATGTCGAGGGCCACGATGGGGTAGTCTCTTTTTCGGCGGCCGTGCATGTACTCCATCTTCTTCAGTCTGATTTTTAGATCGGAAGGTGATAATGTGGACTCCAATCCAATACCTACATTTTCGTAATATAGGCAGGCTTCGGTACCTATGGCTTTGGTCTTTTGAATGGCGGTCTGCTTTACATCCCCGTACTCTTCACGTAATGCGTTGATGGCCCGCATAAGAATGGCTTGTGCCTCTTCCGTGTTCGAACCGGCGCATAACTTGTATGTGTGTAGAGTGTCAGTAGTTTGCATCTTTCTGATTTTTCAACAAAGATACGTCATTCATCTTTATTTGTTGTAAAGCTCCAACGTTTTCTGAAGATGTTGACGGGCAAAGAAAATTAAAAATTGTTTTCATTCGTAGCGAAAAATAATTCGTTTATATGGACTTTATCAACATGTTTTTTTCTTGATCCGTTTTTTTGCTTCATCCCAAAAATCAGGTTTCATTTTCAGTTTATAAGTTTATTGAAAGTTCGAATAAAAAACATCTTTATTCATTTTTGTTCAGTCAATAGTCATATCTTTGTAATACATTCAGATGTAGATAGATGATTAGTAGTTCATTTTCAATAGGCAAGATTGCATAAAAAAATGAGGGTGAATGAACGTATATCAATATATAATCCTTTATAATATATTATTTATGGTGCGCAGATTAGTTTTTTATATCATGTTCTTGTTTACATGCTTGTGGCAATCAAGCGTATATGCAAGCAATTCTTATTATGAGATAAATATTCAGGAAGAGATTGGCAGTACCTCATGGCTTCATCTTAAAAATGGAATGGATGAGGCCCATAAACAGAATGTAAAGGCCATTATTCTGCATCTCAATACTTACGGAGGTTTGGTTGTTTATGCTGATTCTATGCGTACACGCATTCTGAATAGCAGAATCCCGGTATATGTGTTTATTGACAATAATGCAGCATCAGCAGGTGCTTTGGTTTCGATAGCGTGCGACAGCATCTATATGCGCAAGGGTGCGAATATCGGTGCGGCTACCGTTGTGGACGAAAGTGGAGAGAAAATGCCGGATAAATATCAGTCGTACATGCGTTCAACTATTCGTTCAACCGCAGAGGCTCAAGGCAAAAAAACAGTTGTGGAGAATGGCGATACGGTTGAGAAATGGCGTCGTGACCCACGTATTGCTGAGGCAATGGTCGACGAGCATGTTGTTGTGCCTGGTATCGTTGATTCTGCTCACATCTTGACCTTCACTGCCACAGAGGCCGTTGCCAACGGTTATTGTGAGGGCGTGTACGAATCGGTCGATGAAATCATCCAATCTTCGTTGAAAGATTCCAATTATAATATCATAACTTATCAGCCAAGTTTTTATGACAGCATAATGGGTTGGCTTATGAATCCGATTCTGCATGGAATTCTGATCATGATTATCCTTGGCGGTATTTATTTCGAGATGCAGTCGCCTGGTATCGGATTCCCTTTGGCAGCCTCTGTTTTGGCGGCGATTCTCTATTTCGCGCCTTTGTATATCGACGGATTGAGTCAGATTTGGGAGGCTCTCGTTTTTGTGTTGGGTATTATACTTATTTTGGTGGAGATCTTTGTCATACCTGGCTTCGGCGTCACGGGTGTATTGGGTATCATCTTTGTAACTGCTGGATTGATACTTAGTTTGGTAAACAATGACTGGTTTGATTTTGACCGAGTACCAACCAGTCAGCTTGGTATTGCTGCCTTAACCGTCTTTTTAAG
>JALNVE010000170.1 GCA_023227695.1 Paludibacteraceae bacterium | reverse complement strand
TTCGCGAAAGAGACAATGGAATAGCACCTTATAAAATATAAACGAAAGAGGCTACGTTTTTTTGACGTAGCCTCTTTCGTTTATCTAATGATTTTAGTGATTGATCAAAATTCCAACATTAGATGCGAAAAGCTTCACCGCCATTGCCAAAAGAATGATTCCGAAGAACTTCTTGATAATGTAATTGATGGTAGTTCCCATTATTTTCTCTATTCTAACCGCCAGTTTCATAACAACAAAGACCACTACCATATTCAACGCCAAGGCAATGGAAATGACCCAAAGATCGTACTCCGCACGTAGGGAAATCAGTGTGGTGATGGAACCCGGACCTGCTATAAGTGGGAAGGCTATCGGAATAACGGTAACATCTTCGGTCGAATTGTGTTTGAAGATATTGGTCTCCAAAATCATCTCCAACGAAAGGAAAAACAAAACGATGGAACCTGCCACGGCAAATGAAGAGAAATCGACATTGAAAAGTTTCAACAGCCACTCACCTCCAAAGAGGAAAGCGAACAAAATAAACGTCGCAATAACAGTGGTCTTTGTGGCATTAATATTCTTGCCGCTTTTCTGTAGATCTACTAAAATAGGCAACACACCTATAGTATCTACCACGGCAAATAAAACCATAAATACAGATAATATATTTATTATTTCTGTCATATTCATAGCACCCTCCTTTTTTATCAAGATTCACAACAAAACTCCACTATTTTTTCCACAAAAACAAACGATAAATAGAGAATTATAATGAGTTTTCATCTTTTGTAACATAAAAATGCAATCATACCTATATAAGAATTAGACAACGCAAGTACAAACACCTTACAGCCGTCACATTTTACCTAAATCATTCTGCATTAGCTTTCTTAATATGTTTTGCGCTTTGTTTCAGTTAAAATGCTTATCTTTGCGCCAAACAAAAAAACATAGATCGCAGATGCAGGAAAAAATTTTAATTCTTGACTTCGGTTCGCAGACTACCCAGCTTATTGGTCGCCGTGTGCGCGAGTTGGATACATTCTGTGAAATCGTACCCTACAACAAATTTCCTAAGAATGACCCTTCCGTTATCGGTGTCATTCTAAGCGGTTCGCCATACAGCGTTTATGACGAAAGTGCATTCAAAATGGATCTCTCCGAAATCCGTGGTAAATACCCTATTCTCGGCATCTGTTACGGTGCTCAATTCATGGCTTACGCCAACGGCGGTAAAGTAGAGCCAGCCGGCTCCAGAGAATACGGACGTGCCAACTTGGCTAAGTTCGACAAGGAGAATCCTCTATTCAAAGGATTTGACGAGAATTCACAGGTTTGGATGAGCCATGGTGATACCATCACTACCCTTCCTGCAGGATTCAAAATAATAGCCTCAACAGACAAAGTTCAGAACGCAGCTTACCAAGCTGAGGGCGAGAAACTTTGGGGTGTTCAGTTCCACCCAGAGGTGTTCCACTCTACTCAAGGTACTCAATTGTTGAAGAACTTCGTAGTAGGTGTTTGTGGAAGCAAACAAGACTGGAGCCCTGCCTCTTTCGTAGAGTCTACGGTTGAAGAGTTGAAAAAAGAGTTGGGCAACGACAGAGTTATCCTCGGCTTGAGCGGTGGTGTTGACTCGTCTGTTTGCGCCGTTCTTTTGAACAAAGCAATCGGAAAAAACTTGACTTGTATCTTCGTTGACCATGGAATGTTACGTAAGAATGAGTTCAAGAACGTAATGCACGACTACGAGTGTTTAGGTTTGAACGTGATCGGTGTTGACGCCAGCGAGAAATTCTTCAAAGAGTTGGAAGGCGTTACAGAGCCAGAGCGTAAACGTAAGATTATCGGCAAAGGCTTCGTTGATGTATTCGACACAGAAGCTAAAAAGATAACAGATGCTAAGTGGTTGGCACAAGGTACTATCTACCCAGATAGAATTGAGAGCCTAAGCATCACAGGTATGGTCATCAAGAGTCACCACAACGTTGGCGGACTTCCTGAAGAGATGAACCTCAAACTTTGCGAACCTTTGAAATGGTTGTTCAAGGATGAAGTTCGTCGTGTAGGTCGTCAGCTTGGCATGCCAGACCATTTGATCAACAGACACCCATTCCCAGGACCAGGACTTGCAGTCCGTATCCTTGGCGATATCACGAGAGAGAAGGTTCAGGTGCTTCAAGAGGCTGATGATATCTTTATCCAAGGTCTTCGTGATTGGGGATTGTACGACCAAGTATGGCAAGCCGGAGTTATCCTACTTCCTATCAAGAGCGTAGGTGTTATGGGAGATGAGCGTACATACGAGAGAGCAGTTGCCCTTCGTGCCGTAACAAGTACTGATGCAATGACAGCAGACTGGGCTCACCTTCCATACGATTTTATGGCTAAGGTCAGCAACGACATCATCAACAAAGTAAAAGGTGTAAACAGAGTATGCTACGACATCTCTTCAAAACCACCTGCTACTATCGAATGGGAATAAACATTTTCTCCCTATAGAAAAAAGCCAAGATGAAGTTTTCATCTTGGCTTTTTTATTACTTCAGCCTCAACTGCAATCAAGGTCTATATAATGTAAAATGACCGGACAATTGAACATCCGATTCATGGATGCTTATAACATACCAATAATCGGTAGATGGCATGTCATGACCTAAATAGACACCATCCCAACCTGGATAATGATTAAAATAAGCAACCAACTGTTTCCCAAATCGGTCAAAAATCCTTATCTCGTAATGATTATAATACTCCAAGTTCTTTATCTCCCAACGGTCTTTAATTCCATCACCATCCGGAGAAAAGTGATCCTCCGGAAACACAGGAATAAACAACATATAGTTATATTCATCCTCACAACCATAATCGTCCTTTACCTTTGCGGTTTTCTTTCCTATTGAAATCTTCGTATCAAACGTTGGACTATCCTGCCAACCCACAGACTCCCATGTATACAGATAATCAGGAACCCCACCTTCTGCATGAATCGTAACCGTATTATAATCGGTATCAAAATAAACATCTCTAATTTCAGGACCACTGCTCACAAGAAGTTTCACTTCAGCAGTATCACGACAAAGACCACGCTCCACATACACCTTATAATTCATGTTCATGGTAGCTGTGACAAACGGATTTCGCACCAAAGTATCACTTAAGAAATAAGACGGTTTCCATGAATAAGATGCTCCTGGAACAGAATCAACATCGAACTGAAGATAGGCTAAGCGACAAGCCTTCACTTCTGACAAATCAGGAACCGTGAACATAGAGTCCATCTCCACTTTCGTTACCAAAAATGTATCACATGCATCTTCAAAATATAAGGTATCAATATAAGTTCCTGGACCTAAATACCAATGTCCATTCACTTCTACAGAATCACCCTCGCATATATGCTTAACTCCGTTATTCCGTTCAATGATCGGCAAAATCTTCAGATGCAGTACATCAACGCTGTCACAACCATGCACCGTATGCAAAGAATCTACATAATCGCCAGTTTTGTCATGTCCTTCCATTGAAAATCCATAACAAAGTGTATCGTAACGTTCAAGAAAGTAAGACTCATTAATATCAACAATCAGATTATAAACAATGCTGTCACAACCGCTATCAACAGATTTTATCGTATCTAAAAAAGCGCCGCTCTCCTTATAATACTTCTCATTGAACAAAACAGAATCAGGACTACATGTGGTCAAATTAACCGTATCTATGATAGGTTTTCTCACATCTACCTGGTATGTCACCACGCTATCGCAACCACCTACAGAAAACAAAGAATCCACATAAACTCCAGAATCGGTTATTGGAAGAGAACCAACCTTTAACGTATCACCCCAACACATGGTTACTGAGACCGTATCAAGAATGACCTCCTTCTTCGGAATGTCAATCTGGAGCTTATAATATACTGGTTCTGCACATCTATGATATTTTCCCCATACTATATAAGTTCCGCTCTGAGCCTCCCATCCATTCTTAATAACAGGATTCTGTTCATTACTGAACTCTACACTATCGGGGCCTATCCAATGAAAATCCTCCAAAATATTGGTATGTGCAAAAAGATACAAAGAAGAATCCTCACAGGAAGGCAATTGATAGGTTGCAGAAAGTTCGACCACAGGATCAGGCTCGCACTCCTTAAACAACTGCATGTTTTCGCAATCAGTGAAATCCTCGAAATACTCAGTATTGTTCGTATAATCTGTCAGACGAATAGACTGAACACTGCCACCACCATATCCCCAATAGACAAACAAACCCTCAATTTTACAGATTGGAATCTCCTGTTTTTGATAGGCAACTCCATTTCTATAAAACAACAACGTGTCATTATGGAATCGGAATCCCAGTATTTTAATCTCATCACTTGCACGCAAAGGATCAGAGTCCTTATTTTCTTCTGTTATTGTTATTCTTTTGGAAACAGGTTTTGCCTTCAGATCATCAAAATCAAACCAAGGTTCTGCAGTGATTGACATTCCTGCATAAATATAAGACCAACCATACATAGAGTTGACAACATACTCTATCTCAAAATCATCGGTATAGCATGTGGTATCTTGAAAATAATATCCAGGCACTAAATTGGATTGGCCTAAATAACCAGAAATCAAAGCTCCATTAGGAGTGAAAAAATCTTCGGGAGTATACGTAGTAGTTTCATCTTTAGTCTCGTCATACATCTCAGCATACCACCTTGACTGATTTTTACATGGCGATTCAGCATAAGATACCGTCAAAGAAATCAGTAAGAATGATAACAATATGCCAACAAACAATTTAAGCATATAATAAAACTACCAGCCCCAAACTTTAAGAAACTAATACTTGACAAATATAGTCAAAATATCATTGAATCAATACATTCTGAAAAATCAGATTTCAAACGACCTTGCGGTTAAATAATGTTTATCTTACGAAAAGTTAGATGAATTTTGGCATGAGCACATGGAAAAATTAATTATCTTGCCATTCGTTTAACAATAGAGAAATAAGATTTTCATATTCTTCAGAACAATTGAATCACGATGAACAGAGTTATTTCATTAATCGCTTTCACCACTTTACTCGTTTTCCAAAGCTGCATTTCGGAAAACGCTAAATTATACAACTCGAAGCCAGACAATACTCCGGGCGAACGCACTATTCAAGTAACCTCTGTATACGACAACATAGACGGTAAAATCATTTTTAACCTGAAAAAAAATGTGGTTTTGGAAACCGTTCCTGCCGAGAAACATGATTGGACAGAAATAGCAGTGACGGTAAGCCTCGACAAATATGAATTTCTTAAAAACGAACTCAAGGCAGGAAGAATCTTGAAAGACAAAAACGGTCGAGATATAGGTCAGGTTTTAGAGACCCAAAGAATCTGGGAAAGCAACAAAGACGGCAGCAATACATTCGGAATTCTTACAGGATACATCCACACATCCAACATTGACCAAAATTCTATTTTGGAAAATATCATTAGCGACTCTTGCATGCAGAAAGAAACTTGCACGCTCCCTGATTTGGAAAATTTATTAAGCCGATATGACTTTGTCAACTATCAGTTTGACTCTCTCATGTCACGTTTGGATTTCTATAAAGAAGAGTATAGCCAACTGAATGGAATTGTGGAATTCGTATTGGAAGACAGCTGGCTTTCCGATCCAGGAGCAGACCGGCTTTCTCTTCTATTTCTTCACGACACACTTATCTCTATCATTCACAAGAGACCGCTTACCGTTCCGAATATAAATGCCAGAACTGCAAAATTGCAGGAAGGCAGAAGACTCATCTTTTTAGATCCAAACAAGAAAGAGTTGTTCGAACAACTGGTAAAATTCAAGATAGAATTTTATAACTATATGATCAACAATTAATCATCATTATTAAAGTCTCTATCTCCTTGAATCATAGATTCAAAGAATTACAAATTAATCTACAAAATGACAGAGAGCAAGAAAAACAGGTTTGTAATATATCTTCCCTGTATTTATCTGTTATTATAGGAGGTATTAGCTTATAGCCATACAAGCAAAATGCTAAAGCATACTGAACCTAAGCAGCAATGCCTCAACAGGTGAGATAAAACAAGCCTATCGTAAATTAGCAAACGAGGTAACAAACGAAGAAAAGAAACAGGCAAAGAAAAACTTCCACAGCATAAATAAAGCATATATACTCTTATGTAAAGAAAAAGGAATCATATAAACATATATGACTCCTTTCCTTCTATTAAATTCTTCTATTTTTTACTTTTTCACTAATATAGAATCAGTGAGTTTTTCCTTCTTCTTCTCCGTCTTTACAGCAAAAGAATCTGCCTTTTCTTTCTTTTCTACCTGGTTCACCAATGAAGAGTCAAGTTTTCCTGTAGCCGATTTCAATGCAGACTCACGATATCGAATAGAGGCATTCCAAAGAAGCCACTCATCATAGCCAGCATCATAAACAGCTTGAATCTGTGCTCTTACATCAGCAGGTGTATATTTATGAGCTCCAGCTACCCAAGGTGCGCTAAAATCCTGAAGCCATGCTCTGACATTTGGTCTTTCGCTGACAGACAACGTATCCAAAACCCTCTTCGAAGCTTTCAGAGCAGATAAAACAGCCTTATATGGATGGTTATTGGGGATATCAAGTCTATAAACCATCTTATTATAATGAGATGGATAAACCATTGGAGAGAGTGTGTTAGCATATTTTCCCATCTGCACATAATCCTGACCCACATCCCTACTGTCCACATCATTATCGATGACGGTTCCAAACACATCGGCAGAGAATTCAATGTTATGAGCACTCATACGCTCTGCCGAATATTTAACAAATTCTGTTATGATCTGTCGCTTAGTAAGAGTTTTGGAATCGAATTCATAATTCACCTCACTATCTTTCACCTCGGTAGAGAAACGGATATAATCGAACTGAATCTCATCAAAGCCGTCAAAAGCTGCTCTAACTCCTATTCCGATGATATATCTCCAATACTCCCTATTATATGGATTTACCCAAGACAAGCCTGATCTATCTTTATATATTGAACCATCCTTACGATGTACACACCAAGATTGTTTTTTCTGAGAAAGCATCGGGTCACGGAAAGTCACGACTCGACCTATAACATAAATGCCCTTTTTATGAAGAGTA
>JALNVE010000169.1 GCA_023227695.1 Paludibacteraceae bacterium | reverse complement strand
TGATGTCTAAGTTTGCGCAAGTGTCGATGTCGATAGTCATTGGCTTGATGGCATCGGCAATTGTTACGTCGACAGTCTTGCTCTGACTCTCACAACCGTTGATCATAGATTGAGTAGCGTAGAATGAGCTGCTCTTCCATGTGCTTTCGTCTGTATTGATGATGATGGAATCCATTCGCTCATCGCTTCCGTCTTGATACCAGTTCAATCTTACGCCGTCTTTCTTGTTGTTGGCTTTAAGTGTATATGAACCTGTATTTTCACAGAAGATGAAGCTGTCGTTGACGTCAGGAATCTCATTGTATCTCTCTTGTACAGAAACCGTCATCTTAGCAGGCTGACCCATACAAGCCTTGAACGAAAGTTTAGCCTCGTATTTCTGAATTCCTGCTACTGCCGAAGATGGCTCATATACGTTAGGAAGAACGTTTCCTTCTTCGTCTGTCCAGATCAACTCATACTGAGGATTTGTCCAGGTTGCTGATAGAGGAGCCGTTTTTTCATCTTTACAATAGGCAGTATCGCGTACAACGGCAACCTCTTCGATTGCTTTTTGGATGTTGACAGGGTAATCTTGCATCTCAGTGTAGCATTCGCCTAATTGCTGACGGAACTTATAAATGAACTCTCCATCGTACATAGAAGCAGGACGAAGTGTTCCGTTCTGACTAACGGCTGAATAATTGTCGTTCGGATCGTACCACAAAACTTTTGCATCGTTGTCTGTTGCGTTGAGCGACAATGCTTCTGTCTCCGCATTCTGGCAATAAAGCGTATCGCCGTAGTCTTGAATCAAATCAGGAACTTTGTTTACGGTGATTGAAATGATGGTATCCAAGTTACAGCTTGTCTCTTCGTTCACATCAATGCTGGCAGATAAGGTAATGTCTGTAACACCAACTCCTGATGTGGCTATATTGATAGAGTCAATGTCTTCTGACACTTCGTTCCATACGTAATGGTCGGCTCCGCTTGCTTTAATATTGATATTGTTGCCGTTGCAGACTGGCTTGTTGCCTTCCAACTTCAACTCAATCTTAGGAGCGATTGACAATGTCATTGTATCATTAGCTGAACAACTGTTTTTATCTGTGTAATTGACAATGAATGTTCCTTTTTGAGCAATAGCATTATAATCCAATGGAACGATCGTCTCTGTTCTTCTGTAGTTCAGTACGGAAGGCTCTGTTCCTTCACTTACATGATTTTGTGCGTAAGCTGGCAAGTCGAAAGTGTTGCCGTAACAGATGGTCGTATCCCTTAAATCTGAGTGGATGGCAGGATGTATGGTCACTGTCATTGGAGTAGGAACGCTAGCACAATTGCTTGAAGGGAATTTCTGACGGATCAAATAATTTCTAGTCTCAGCAATATCAGTCTTTATCTTCATTGTTTCACTGAAGATAGAGTCAGGATAAGCAAATTCCAAATCTAACCATTCAACAACTAAATCGCTGTTGGTTCCTTTTTCGTTCAAGATTTGAATGCCGGTATTCTGACAGAAAACCGTATCACCTGAAATACTTGCCGGTTGTTTGTTCACAGCCAGACGGATGGTGTCTTTGGCAGTACATCCATATTGATCGGAAATAACTGTGTGATACAAACCTGATTTGTCGATGGCATTTCTGTCTGTTATCTCTATGCCGTTTCTTGTAATGCTTGTGATAGTATAAGTTTTTGCCTCCAACAATTCATCGTTGCTTGACAATGCTGCTTTGTTCACAATCTCTTCCAAGTTGAAAACCTCTGGTTCGCAAATGCCTTGAATGGTATCCAAATTCAATTGGATGGCAGAACGTACATTCGCCAATACCCAAGCTGGCTCACTCAAACATTGGGTAAGACGGTTCTCCGTTCTTGTTTCGAATTTTTGTTCTCCAATATTCTCTGTGTTGACTTCGATAGCTGTAATCTCCGTGCTCTCTTTGTACATCTTTAAGTTATAGACGTTGTTTTGATAATTAACCGGAATGTTTACGATTCCTGTCTTCTGACAAATGTCTACCGTATCATTCTCCAATTTTTGTGGAATAGGATTGATGGTGAGTGCAACGCTTCGTTCTTTCTGACAAATCTTATCGTTGGTGATGTTGTACAAACCGATTAATTGAACGGTGTCTAAACGCGCTGTCTCTTCTCCAAGAGGCAGTGGATCAAATTCTCCCATTTCATCGATAGTTGAAACGTATGCGAGCGTTTTTCCGTCAATCGTTTTTCCACGAGCGTCTATCCATTGATATTTAGGCTCTGCTTTTCCTTCGCTAGGCTTTGCTTTCAATTCTATCTTGTCTCCGCTACATACGGTAGTGTCTCCATCAAAGAGTAGGATAGGAGCCTCGTGGATGTCCAGCTTCACCAATGCTTTGGCTTGACAATTAGATACTACATCTTTCACCTTGATTAGGTAATAACCTGAATCACTGATGGCGTTGTAGTATAAAAGTTGATTAAGTGTCTCAGCCATTTCGTTTGAATTGAAGGCCTTGAGCTCAAGTGTGTTTTCTGAACTGAACAATGTGTGACCTACCGAATCCAAATCGATAGTCTCATATTCGCAGATATGAAGTGTCTCTGGAATTGTGATCTTGATAGAATCCAAAACCTGATAGCTGATGTCTGCCTTCTCACTCTCACATCCGTAGATGGAATCTTTTCTCCATACTTGGTACTGAATCGGTGAGCCAGATGCTTTCTCGGCTGAAATCTTCAAAGTGTCTGAAGTGATAGTATCGTTTCCTCCTATCTTGTTCCAAATATAGATGTAGTCTCCTGCAATCAAATTAGGAACGATGACCGTGTCAACTCCTTGACATAGATAGATAGGCATGTCAACCTTGAATGCTGGCATGTCAGGTTTGTTGATGAAGTTGACCTTCGTAGTATTCTCTGTTTCGCAACCGTTCTTGTCTGTATAGTGAATCTTATAGATTCCTGTTTGGGTTACCTTCGTTGAGTCTTCAATGTCTGAATCTATTCCGTTTGAAAGGAATGTAATTCTGTCGATGGCCAACTCATAACCTGTTGTTGACTCTTTCCGCTTGTTCTTTGCGTATGCAGCTAAGTTGAATGGCTCTGGCATACATACGTTGGTGTCGCGTAAGGTAACATCCGTATGTTTGTTGATTCGGAATGATACTTCAGAAAGTTCTCCGTGACAAACAGTATCTGTCTGGATGTTCAATTGTTTGACCAAATAAGTATAAACGGTGTCTTTTACAACAGGAATATCGATTGTTTCGCTTTGGAACATCTCTGTGTTGTCATCATCAAGCCATTGTAATCTGAATTTGATGGAATCTTGTTCGTCTCTCTTGATGAATACCTTCTCATCGGCTCCTTTTGAATCTTGACAGAAAATGAATTCTCTGTCTTCCAACTGAGCTGGTGTTTCATACACTTTGATCTTTTGAGTGATGGTGTCGTAGCAAGAAGTTCCTTCCAATCTTTCAACCAAAAGAATGGTGGTGTCTGCCATGATGTTTTTCAGGGTGAAAGTAGAAGTTGTGCTTTCTACTTTGTCCTGACCCTCGGTTAACCAAACATAAGAGACCGCCCTGTTTTCGCCTACAGCCTTGAGCTCCATGTCGTTTCCTTGACAAAGGGTGCTCTTTCCTTCAATTCTGAAGGTTGGTTTCTGATGGAAAATCAAACGAAGTTTATTGGTTGTTTCACAGCCTGTCAATTCGTCTTTAACAGTGAAGACATAGTTGGTAGTGTCTTGAACTGTCTTGGTTACATCAGCAAGCTCGTTTTCTACAATGTCAAATCCATTAGCAGTGATTGAATATTTGATGACAGACAATCTCTTCTTGTCGATGATGAATGATGCTTTAGCGGTATCCATTACATTGATGTGCTCGTTTACACACAACTCGATGGTTCCGTTTTTGCCTATTGTTTTCGTCTCAATAGGAGAGGCTACAATAACGATGATGGAATCAGGGTCGCTTACACAAGTTGTATAATTGTTTTGAGAGTAAGCAATGTAAAGCATATCATTTTTGTTTTCTGAGATAAGAAGGCTGTCTCCTTTTGTGCCATTTTCATATTCACCCCAGAAAATATCAGTCAATGTAGCGTCGATGTTCTTGTCTTTTGCCTTGATGTACAAAGGCGCATTGTCTTTACAGAAGTAGATGGTATCCATTCCGTTTTCGATAACAGGAATAGAAGGCTTTCTGTTGATAGTGACGAATACGGTATCAGAAGCAACGCAGACTTTCTCAGCATCGGTTACGGTATAGATGTAAGAGACGCTGTCTTTTCCGTCCATGTACTCAAGCTTGGAAACCTCTTCTTTTGTCATCGGTTTCTTGTTCCCGTTGTTAAGAAGAGCGTATTCTACATTGATGTTGTCTATGTTTGTAAGGTTCACAGCTTCTGTGTTGCTGAGTAGGTAATCCCAAACTTTAGTGTCGAAGTCTACGATTTCTGGCTGACAGACTCTCTCTACATCTTGCATGCGGAGGTCGAGTGCCTTGTTGATCGTGATTTGGATGGTTGTATCCTTATAACATCCAGTTATCCTATTTGTCTGACGGATAGTATAAGGAATAACCTTTCTCAATCCATTCATCTCAACAGAATCAGTCTTGATAGGGTTGCTGATAGAATCCATCTGCTCGCTAAACCATTGGATGCTGAGTGATCCTGATGCGTTATCTTCTGATACTTTTGTTGAAACAGGAATCAAATGGACACCTGTATTCTGGCAGAAGGTATCGTTATAAGCGATAGCAGAAGTCGGAATCTTCTTCACATCCATGTAAACTTCAAGAGTGTCTGAACATCCCATCGTATCGATAGCGATAACGCGGATGGTCTCGCTCTTTTCTAACTGAAGTTTTTCAGGTTTTGGAAGAATCTCTCTGTCGTCAGCACGTAGCCATTTGTATTCGTAACGGCTGTCAGTAGGAGTTGGCAACAATGTGTCGGCATACTGGCAAACAACGATGTTGTCAATCTTCTTGATGGTTGGTAATCCACGGAAGATGATGGAGAATTCGTCAGAAATACGGCAACCACTGATGGAGTCGAGAACTTCTAATGAATATCTTGTCGAATCGTCTACGTTTCTACCTTTTGTAGAGTGTATGCTAGAAAGGATATCCTTGTTGATGGCAGCACTTGCTGTTGTGCCGTTCATTTTGTAAAGCTGGTATCCGATGTTTGATTTGAATTCAGAATGGTTTTGTGCTTTGATGGCATCTGTAATCATGCTGTCCAAGTTAACCACCTCTCCGTAGCAATACTTCTTAACTCCGAAGCTCTTGAAGTTCAAAGAACCGGAGATGAAAGCAACAATAGTGTCTGGGATACTTACGCAACCTGTCTCCATCTCTTTAGAGAATGCAGTGTAAGTCTTGTAAACTTCCGTGATGTTGAGGCTGTCATTGCTGTAAGCCGAAGTATATTCACCCCAGAAGATGTTCGTCTTTGTCTGGTCCGGATTGATGTCTTTAGCACCTAACAAGATAGGGGCGTCATCTTTACAGAAGTAGATGGTATCCAATCCATTTTCTATAATAGGAGTGGTTGGTTTCCTGTTGATAGTGACAAAAACGGTATCAGAAGCAACGCAGACTTTCTTTCCATCTGTAACAGTGTAGATGTAAGATACGCTGTCTTTTCCCTCCATATACTCAAGTTTAGCAACCTCTTCTTTTGTCATCGGTTTCTTGTTCCCATTGTTAAGAAGAGCGTATTCAACATTGATGTTATCTAAGTTTGTGAGGTTGACAGCGGCTGTATTGCTTTGCAGATAATCCCAAACTTCAGTGTCGAAGTCTACGATTTCAGGCTGACAGACTCTCTCTACATCTTGCATGCGGAGGTCGAGTGCCTTGTTGATAGTGATGTGGATGGTTGTATCCTTATAACATCCAGTCAAGCTGTTTGTCTGACGGATAATATAAGGTATAACCTTTTTCATTTCATTCATGACAACCGTATCGGTGTTGATAGGTCTCTGGATGGAATCCATCTGCTCGCTAAACCATTGGATGCTGAGTGATTCTGTTTCATTATCTTCTGATGCTTGTGTAGAAACAGGAATCAAATGAGTTCCAGAATTCTGACAGAACGTATCATTGTAAGCAATTGCAGAAGTTGGGATCTTTTTCACATCCATATAGACAGCGAGAGTGTCTTGACAATCCATTGTGTCGACAGCGACGAGACGGATGGTCTCGCTCTTTTCCAATTGAAGTACAGCCGGCATCGGAAGTATTTCCTTGTCGTTAGCACGCAACCAGTGGTATTCGTAACGGCTGTCGGTTGGAGTAGGTAACAGCGTATCTCCGAGTTGACAGACCACAATGTCGTCAATCTTCTTGATGGTTGGTAAACCGCGGAAGATGATAGAGAAAGTATCTGTGATGTTGCAACCGCTGATAGAATCAAGAACTTCTAGATAATATCTGGTAGAATCATCTACATTTCTGCCCTTTATTGAATGTAAACTAGAAAGAACATCCTTGCTCACAGGAGCAGCGTTAGGAGTCGTTCCGTTTACCTTGTAAACCTGGAATCCAATGTTGGATTTAAATTGAGGATTGTTCTGATTGTTGATCGCTTTCTGAATCATGTTTTTCAAATCAACCACCTCACCGTAGCAGTATTTCTTAACTCCGAAACGCTTGAAATAAACTGAATTGGAAATGTAAGCCACGATTGTATCAGGAATACTAACGCAACCAGTCTCCACGTTTTTGGTGAATGCAGTATATTTCTTGAAAGATTCAGTGATTTTGAGACTGTCATTGCTGTAAGCTGAAGTATATTCACCCCAGAAGATGTCTGTCTTTGTTTGGTCCGGATTGATATCTTTAGCACCTAACAAGATAGGAGCATCATCTTTACAGAAGTAGATGGTATCCAATCCGTTTTCTATAATAGGCGTAGTTGGTTTTCTGTTGATAGTGACGAATACAGTATCTGAAGCAACGCAGACTTTATCTGCGTCTGTTACAGTGTAAATGTACTCCACACTGTCTTTACCATCCATGTATTCGAGTTTGGAAACCTCTTCTTTTGTTTTGTCAGTTTTGGTGCCATTATTAAGCAAGGCATACTTGACATCAATATTGTTCAAATTGGCAAGATTGACATCATTAGTGTTTGCACCAAGATAATC
>JALNVE010000168.1 GCA_023227695.1 Paludibacteraceae bacterium | reverse complement strand
ATTTGACCCATTGACACTTAATATAGTGAAAATACCACGCAATTTGACCTATACGCCCAAACTTTATTCTTGAATCTGGGGATTCTTGTCCTTGTACCAACCCCACCTATCCGCTGATCCTGTTTTTCCAATTGATCCAATAAAAAAAGGATGCCTTGGTGACCCAAAACATCCTTTCTCATTTCATGATTAGAATTGACTAGAAACGATACAAATCGTTTGCGGCGATCAATTCTATTTTATTATTCTTCAATGCTTCGATGCCTGTTTCCATCTTGTCAGGACGGATAATCACATTGGCACCCTCTCCTTCTGCGAAAGCATACATATATTCAATGTAGACATTCTCGCGTTGCAAAATATGCAAGATAGACGACAATGAACCTGGTGTATTTGGTGTATGAAGACAAATCACATCCGTCAAAGAAACGGCAAACTTATTCTCCTTCAAAACGGTCAAAGCCTTCTCCGGATCAGAAACGATCACACGAAGAATTCCGAAATCGGAATTGTCAGCAACACTGAACGCAGTCATATTAATGCCGTTCTTTCCTAAGATATCAGCCACGTCATTCAAGCGTCCTGTCTTATTCTCCAAAAAAACAGAAAGTTGTTTTACTATCATAATCAACCAATTTTAGCAGATTTATTAATCATTTTTGAAAACTCGTTTATCCAAAACTCGTTTAGCCTTTCCTTCGCTACGCTGCAAGAAACGAGGCTCAACCAATTTGATGTCAGGCTGCAAACCTACAACACACTGGATTTCGTGAGCAACCTTCTTCTTCAAGGCTATCATCTTGCCCATCTCGTCTGAATAGTAACCCTCCTTCACCTCTACCTGGATCTCGAAAGTATCTATATTGTTGACACGATCAACCGTGATGAAGAAATGAGGCTCTACCTCCTCCATTGTACAGATAACAGACTCAATCTGTGAAGGGTATACGTTAACACCTCTGATGATCAACATATCGTCGCAACGCCCTAAAATCTTGTCCATACGAACCAAGGTTCTTCCACATTCGCACTTTTCGTAAATCAAATGGGTCAAATCTCTTGTACGGAAACGAAGCAACGGCATACCTTCCTTAGTCAATGTCGAGAAAACAAGTTCACCTTGCTCTCCTGGAGCAACAGGTTCGCCCGTCTCAGAATTGATAACCTCTGGGAAGAAGTGGTCTTCGTTCAAGTGAGTTCCGTTCTGACACTCGCATTCAAATCCGACGCCAGGACCCATCACCTCTGTTAGACCATATATATCGTATGCTTTAATACCTAATTTACCTTCAATATCTCTACGCATGCCCTCAGTCCACGGCTCAGCTCCGAAGATACCTACCTTCAGTTGGAACTCTTCACGAGGATATTCTGAATTTGCTATGGCCTCAGCCAAATAAAGAGCATACGATGGGGTTGCAGCCAAAGCTTTAACTCCCAAGTCATGCATCATCATTATCTGTTTCTGAGTATTACCGCTTGACATTGGAATAACCGTACCACCGATGTTTTCTACAGCTGCATGAGCACCCAAGCCACCAGTAAACAAGCCATATCCGTATGAAACTTGAACTATATCGTTTTTACCTAAGCCGTATGCTGTAAGGCAACGGGCACCTGCCTCTTTCCAAACAGCCAAATCGTTGCGGGTCAAACCAACAATAATAGGTTTCCCTGTAGTTCCAGAAGAAGCATGTACACGTACGATCTCCGACATTGGGGATGACAAAAGTCCAAATGGATAATAATCACGCAAATCCTGTTTAGAAGTAAAGGGTAACTTTACAATATCGTCGATGCTTCTTATGTCGTCAGGAGAAACACCAGCTTCCTGCATTCTTTTTCTGTATGGCTCGCAATTGTGGTAAACGCGCTCAACGACCCGTTTCAAACGGATTCCCTGCAATTTGCGCATCTCCTCACGGCTCATACACTCTACGGTCTCATTCCAAATCATTTCTTTTATAATGTTACAGTTTTTCTCAAATTAAAAGAAGGCAAAGGAAATCGGGATAATTCATTTCAAAACCAAAATTTTTCATTTTCCCATTCTTTCTGTTCTTACACTTCATCTCACAAAATTAATTTTTATTTTTCAAATAGAATTATATGGATATTAAAAAATATAAAATTGTAAGGAAAAGAGCTTTCTTTTTCATTTTCCATTTTCTTTAAGGGAAAGATTTACATTTGATTGTCCACCTCAATCAAAGAAGATGAATTTGTCTAAAAAAAGCAACTTTTTCGTTTTTTTTAGGCAATAAATCGATACAAATATTTTACATTTGTATCATGTTGTTTTTAATAAGAATGTAATGTTGAACGACGGTGTAGTTATTATTCCTACTTATAACGAAAAGGAAAACGCAGAAAATATCATACGCGCGGTATTCTCGCTCCCTAAAGATTTTCACATCTTAATTATAGACGATGGATCTCCGGACGGAACTGCGGCCATAGTAAAGGGTCTGCAAACGGAATTCAGCAACAGACTACATCTTATTGAGAGATCGGGAAAATTGGGTCTAGGAACCGCTTACATTACTGGTTTCAAATGGGCTATAGAACATGGATACAACTTCATTTTCGAAATGGATGCCGATTTTTCCCACAACCCACAGGATTTGCTGAAACTTCATAAGGCTTGCGCAGAAGAGGGAGCTGACCTTGCCATCGGTTCTAGATATGTTACCGGTGTAAATGTGGTTAACTGGCCAATGGGTAGAGTTTTGATGTCCTATTTTGCTTCGAAGTATGTAAGAATTGTCACAGGAATGAAGATTGCTGACACCACAGCCGGATTCAAGTGCTATCGCCTCGAAGTTTTGGAAACCATCGATTTGGACAAAATCAAATTCAAAGGTTACGCCTTCCAAATCGAGATGAAATACACAACATACAAATGCGGATTTACCATCAAGGAAGTTCCAATTATCTTCATAAACAGAGTTCTGGGTGTGTCTAAGATGAGCGGTGGAATTTTCGGAGAAGCTATCTTTGGAGTTATCCGTTTAAAGCTTCGCAGCTTCTTAAAAAAATATCCGCAGAAAGGAAAAAACCAAACAAACAAATAAGGGAATCGGACAATAACTAGTTCTCATCGTCTACCCTAATGCATGAAAAGTGTAATTAAGGCGAAAAAAACATTGATACGGAACCCATTTAATACTTTCGTACTTTTTTAACTTCAAAAATTAAAGATTATCGTATGAAATATTAATAATATTCTTTAAACTTGTGATAAATAAATAGTCAAACAATAGAAATGAATACAATCTTAATTCATAATGCGAAAATAATTAACGAAGGAAATTCGTTTAAGGGTTCATTATTAATAGAAGGAGAAAAAATCTCGAAAATATTTAAAGACAAAGTTCCAGATAATATACTTCAATCTGCTGAGGTTATTGATGCCGACGGAAAATGGGCTTTACCAGGAGTAATCGATTCTCACGTACATTTTCGTGATCCAGGATACACTGAGAAAGGTGATTTCCTTTCTGAATCAAGAGCTGCAGTGGCTGGTGGTGTAACCTCTATCATGGACATGCCAAACACCAACCCATTGACAACTTCAATGGCAGAGATCGACAAAAAAGCAGAAATAGCATCAAAAAAATGTCTTGCTAACTACGCTTTCTATATCGGTGCAACAGAAGACAACTTGGAAGAGATCAAGAATCTTGACTCAAAGAAAGTCTGCGGTATTAAATTGTTTCTCGGTTCTTCCACGGGCGGAATGCATATAACTAATGTAGATACCATCAAGAAGATATTCAAAGAAGCTCCTATTCTACTCGCCATCCATAGCGAGGACGAAGAGATGATAAAAGCCAACATTGAGAAATACAAAGCAGAATTTGGTGATCAACCAATTCCAATTTCTTACCACGAGTTAATCCGCAACTCCGATGCTTGCTACAAATCAACATCTAAAGCTATTGATTTGGCCGTTCAGTACGGAACTCGTCTACACATATTGCACTTAACAACAGCGAAAGAGATGGCTTTGTTGAGCAACAAACCTCTTGCTGATAAAAAAATCACAGCAGAGACTTGCGTCAACTATTTATGGTTTGATGACAATGATTACGAGCGCCTTGGTGCAAAAATCAAGTGCAACCCTTCTATCAAAAAAGAGAAGAGCCGTGTCAACTTGTTGAAAGCTATTGAGAGTGGAATCATTGATACAATCGCTACAGATCATGCTCCTCATTTGTTAGCCGACAAAGAGGGTGATTGTTTACAAGCAGCATCTGGTTGTCCTTCAATCCAGCACTCATTGCCTATGATGCTTGAACTTGCCAAAAGAGGTAGTTTCTCAAGAGAACAAGTTGTTGAGAAGATGTGTCACAATCCAGCAAAACTCTTCAACGTGGAGAAAAGAGGATTCTTAAGAAAAGGTTACTTCGCTGATATCGTGCTTGTAGAGCCAAACTCTCCATACCAAGTTGAGAAGAAAGATTTGCAGTACAAATGCGGATGGTCTCCACTTGAGGGTGCAACCCTTTCTTACAAGGTAACTCAGACTTTCGTAAACGGAAATCTCGTTTATAACGATGGTCAGATAAACGAAGAAAACAAAGGTCAGATGATCAGCTTCTCTCGATAAGCAAGCAGCCAAATCACACCTTTTTATATAGAAAGGAATAATAGAAGTTAGAACATTTGAGTATCTTATGACTAACTTCTATTTTCATATAAAAGCCATTACTAATCAAAATCCTATGCGTTATGATAAGAATTTCTTTCAACGAGTTAAGGCAAATAAAAGACAGCCTTCCTGATGGCAGCATTCATAAAATTGCTACTGCTTTAGGCATTACAGATGAAACAGTAAGAAACTACTTCGGTGGTCAAAACTACAGATTCGGTTCTAGTGTTGGCGTCCATTTAGAAGAGGGTCCAAATGGAGGAACCATTGAACTTGACGATCCTGCCATCTTGAATATGGCAATTGACATCCTTAAAGAGTATCATTCTGATGTAGAATAATCATAAGACAGAGGCACTCAAGTGGTGTCTCTGTCTTTTTTCAAATCAATAATTCTAGATACGGATTTTCTATTTTTTGGTCAAACGCTTTTTTGAAGGTCAACGCATTATTTAAATATGCGTGCGATTATGTAGTTGTACATTTTTTTTAGCGTTTCTGTCCACTGGCAGACTTTCTCAGTAGCGAACTTTCTCAATTACAATTAGGATAAATTAAAACTTGACTCGATTATCTTTTCAGATTATTAGTCTGCCCTAAATTCTTATTTGTCGACAAAAAACAGACACACATATATATATGTTGTTTTTCCCTTCCACCTTTTTTATTTTTGTTTAGATAAATATGTTTTTCTCGCAAGAGAAAACAAATATGATGATATGAATACAAATATAAATTTCAAATCCATAGCAATTGCATGTCTTGCTCTAACGCCTTTCTTCGGTTGGGCACAGGAACAGCAGGAACAACTATCGGAACAAAAAGATTGGACACTTCAATCTTGCATTGATTATGCCCTAGAACAAAACATCAACCTGCAGAAGAGCAAGATTCTTTTGGAGCAAAGCAGAATAAACACTAAGCAGGCCAAAGCTCAGATGTTTCCTTCTCTATCAGCCTCTACAGGCCATACGGTAAGGAACACACCCATGCCAGAAGACGACAGCATCACAAAAACTTCGTACACAGGCAACTATGGCGCCAATGCTTCTTGGATTCTATTTAACGGATTCAGACGCAAATATAACATCGAACAGCAAAAGCTCATGGAAGAGTCGCAAGATGCCAACATAGCCAATGCTCAGCTCGACATGAAACTATCGATATTGACATGCTATATACAAATTCTGTACGCAAAAGAGAGCATCAAAGTAAGCAAAAGCTCTTTGGAAACGAGCAAAAAACAAAGAGACAGAGGTGAAGAGCTTTTAAATGCAGGTTCTTTCTCTAAAAGTGATTTGGCTCAACTAGAGGCTCAATACTCATCTGACAAATACCAACTTATCGTTGCAGAAAACAATTTGGAAGAGAAGAAACTGCAGCTCAAACAAATTTTGGAACTAGATATTGCGGAAGACATCGACATCCCCGAAATTGAGATCGACGAGTCTGAAATATCTCAACCGCTTACGTCTAAAGAGGTAATTTACGCAACAGCCCTTTCCGTGAACCCAACTATCAAAAACAGCAAACTCGATATGCAGATTGCCGAATTGGACACAAAGAAGGCGAAATCGGCCTACTATCCTACTCTCAGCCTCAACGCAGGCGTAAGCACAGGACATAATTCACTTTCAGATCTCGATTACGGAAAGCAGATAAAATACAACTTCGGAGAGAGCATAGGACTTACACTAAGCTATTCCATCTTTGACAACAGAGAGAGAAAATCAACATTAGAGAAAGCTAGACTCAACGAGACGCTCAGTAATTTGGAAGACAGAGAAGTTGAGAAGAACCTCTTAAAGACTATCGAATCGGCTTATCTTGACGCTGTAGCAGCTCAAAACAGTTATATTGCAGCCAGCGAGAATTTAAAAGCAGCAGAAAGCAGCTATGAGTTGATTGACCAGAAATACAATCTGGGCATGAAAAACCCATTCGAGCTACTCTCCGAAAAGAATTCTCTACTCAACACTCAGGTGTCGAAACTTCAGGCAAAATACATGGCACTGCTCAATCTACAGATTCTGAATTTATACCAGGATTTGCCAGTTGGATTTTAACTGTCATGTGAGAAGTAAAACATAACTGAAAAGCAAACAAAAAGCTTTTCAGAAGGTTAAAAGGAATGCTGATTCAGACCATACAAATGCAGTTTCCTTTACTAAAAAAAGCCTTTTGTTATCGCTGCTGATAACACATTTTTATTATCTTTGCAGCGCAAATGCCCAAGTGGTGAAATGGTAGACACGCTGGCTTCAGGTGCCAGTGGACGCAAGTCTGTGTAGGTTCGAGTCCTATCTTGGGTACTCAAAAAAAAGCTGTAAATTAATAATTTACAGCTTTTTTTGTTTTTGGCGGTAGCCGACAACTTATAAAACCAAATGGGGTCAGTAGAAATTTAGTGGGGAAAAGCATAAATATTGGCGATACGGAATAGGAAGAACTTCTTATCTACGACCCCACGCAGATTAGCCCTGAAAAGTTTGATTTTCGCATTGAAAGACT
>JALNVE010000167.1 GCA_023227695.1 Paludibacteraceae bacterium | reverse complement strand
TTCTCCACAGGGCAACTGGAAAGAGGGAGATTTTCTCTTCTCTTTCTGCTCTGAAAAATATTTTTTCTACCTGACCCATTTTTTTCCTCCTCAAGTTGCATTATCAATTTGAATCCCCGACATAAGATAAATGAACTATTCGGTATTTACTATGAGAGAAAGTAAAAATAAGTTTTATATAAAGAAAAATGCCTATGGAAGCCACATATGTAAAGGTAAAAAAAGGAGACAAAGTCGCCCTTAATGCCAATAAGTACGGAGCCAATATTGGAGTCATCATAGATGTATTTATAGATGAGGAGAATAAAATAGAATATCTTCTCGATCCAATCGGAGCTAACACCAAAGGTGCTGTAATCATTACACCATTTGAGGTAGCACGCGTTTTAGAACCAAACATTTAGTTCTAAAAGTAGAATATATGCAATGATATAACATAAAGTTGTTTATTAATATAAGGAGTAAGGATATGATTCTTTACTCCTTTTTATTTTAAAATAGATCCTGACGCCTGACATCACGATACTCCCGGCGAGTCATCAAGGCGTATTGGCACATTTACTCAACCTTTTTGGTAGGACAAAGTATGTCTCTTTATTATCTTGTACAGAAACAAATGCATATGGTGCTCTATCTATGGCAACTTAGTTGAGCAAAGCGTTGCCTAGCGACAATGCTAACTTGTGGTTATGTTTCCCTGCAACCAAAATTAACATCAATAATGAACGTACGTTCAAAATAAAATCCTAAATTTGCAATCAGAATAATACATAAATCATTATGCCAAGACCCAAACAGTGCAGAAGAGTGAAGTGTCCGCCAGAGGCAAAAGGCTTCAGGCCTATAGCTTGTGGATGTGTCAGAAAAAAAGAGATAGTGAAACTTCAGATCGATGAATATGAAGCTATCCGACTGATCGATTACGAAGGACTTTCGCAGGAAGATGCCGCACGCAAAATGCAGGTGTCACGACCTACTCTCACACGCGTTTACGACAGTGCCCGCAAAACCATTGCACAAGCACTTGTCGACAACAAACAGCTTATCATCGACGAGGGTAATGTGGAGTTCTATGGCGAATGGCATTCAAACAACAACATTAATACAGAAAGTATGAAGAAGATTGCAATTCCTACAACAGACGGAAAGCTTTTCCCTCATTTCGGCAAGGCTAGTCAGTTCACATTCGTAACTATCGAAGATGGCAAAGTAACAAACAAGGAAAGCGTCAATGCTCCTGAGCATGCTCATGGTGTAGCTCCACGTTTCGTGATGAGTCACAACGCCACTGAGGTCATTGCCGGAGGTATGGGTTCTATGCCGCTCAACATGATGACAGAGGCCGGACTTATCGTTCATCTTGGAGCTCCGGCTATTGCCCTAGATGATATTATAGCAAAGTATCTCGACGGCACACTCACCTACGAGGCCGCTACTGCATGCAACTGCAACGGACATCACGAACACTAAGAGATCAAAATAAGGTTATGACATACAATGTTTGGATTGGAGGTTCTTGTGATTACGGTCATAAAGAACGTGCTGGTGGTGCAGCCGTTATCATTGAGCAACATGGAGAAGATGTCATTGCAGAGCTCCACACAACCGAGTTCCGCATGATGCTCACCCTGATGTTGAAGGTGATGGATGAACTGCCAGAACAATCTGACATTGTATTTCTAACCAACGCTGCCTACATCCAAAACTACGACAAAACACCCACCGAAAAATCGGCCAACTCAGACCTCATCTATCAGTGCATCGAGGCCAAGCAACGTCACACCTCCATCACCATCCAAATCGTCTCCTACCACAAAAGCCCACTGCTCATCAAGACACATGAAATGGCGCATGAGGCGATGGAGAGAGTAAGGAATAAATATAATGAGGGGAAAAAGGAGAAGCTCCATTCGTTATAGCAAATCAGCTTGCTGGAAGCAAGCAACCCCGGATGGAGAAATGATGAAATGAATCTCGTTTGTAACAAAGCGTTTTATCGTTAAAAATGGTGAGTTGAAAACTCACCCTCCCGATTGGAGAGTTAATCAACGGTGTTTTGTTGCGTTTTATTTCATTCTTTTTCCCAACTGATAGGCATCTTTACAGAAACGTCTTACCCTATTCGATCGGTTTTCGTCGTTGTCGAAACTGCGGGTCATTTCGTCGAAAACGTAGAATTCGAAGGTTTTGGCACGACCATGCATGCGGTCTCCAACCATGCTGCATTTAATGGAATCAAACTGTTCCTGACGGATTTTATCCGAAAGGCTTCCGCCCATCGTCATTAGAAAAAAAGCTTTATTCAGGCGTTTCATCCGCATTTCGCCATAAGCGAAACCGTAGGTCCAAACGCGTTGGAACCAACCCTCGAGCATCGCGGGCGCTGATGTCCAGAAATTTGGAAAAATGAATACAATATTATCTGCCCTATTTATCTTCTCCTGTTCGGCTTTCACATCGGTAGGGATGTCGTTATTGTCCACATAATAGGCCTCACGGGCATATTCACGTTCAGACATAACAGGATTGAAGTGCATAGCGTACAGATCTGATATCTCGTAGCTCTGCTCAACATCCTTCAATCCTTTTATGAATGCCTCTTTCACCAAACAGGTGAAACTGTCACTACTCGGGTGACAATAGATAATCAACGTACTCATTTCTTCTCCATTTATGATTCTTAATTTGTAAAATCAGGTCTGTTCAACTCATCATTTTTTCTTATAACTCAACGCTCCAGATGGGCATTGGTCAATTATTTTTATTATCTCCTCGGTGGTTGCCTGACTGAGGTCAATCCAAGGTTTACGATTAGGGTTAAATACCTTATTACTTCCTTTGAAACAAAAGGCAGCATGCTCACATTTGTTAGGATTCCATGTAACAATTATTTCGTCGTTTTCATAATGTTTTATCATAGATGTGATATTTTAGGGATCAAAAAAACTGCTCGTTCATCATTGTCAGTTCCTTGATTAAAACGTCCTATCGTTTAAAATCAAGAAACAAACAACTCTCAACGAGAAACGGGAAAAAGCATTCTCTAATGAGCCTTGATTAGCGTTATTATTTAATAATTCAACGGATCAATCTTATCCTATGAGAAAATGTCATTCTTTGTCACTGCATATTTTCCACCGCCGGTGAAACACAATGCCAGAGATGGCAAAAGATAAAGCATCGGCAATTCGATGGCCCAACCTCCTACCGGACTTAAACTGAAAATATCGCCAGAGTGAGCCATAAGGATGGCCACAATCATATTACCCACCAACACAACAGAGGCTAAACGGGTCCAGATGCCGAGCACAATCATCAATGCTGCCACAAGTTCTGCAAGTAAAGCACCATAAGCGATAAATGATGGCAGACCCATAGATTCGAGCATACCGCCAATTGGCCCAACACCATGAAGAAGCTTTGACACACCATGGAAAAGCATTAAGCCTCCAGCAGATAAACGCACAATCAGAAGACCTAAGTCCTGATTTCTAAGTAAATTTTTGTCTAAATTCATATGAGTAAATTTTAAAGTAAGTTTTTCAAATCACTTTATTTTAAATCATCACTAGCAATTCCGTAACGAGCATATTCAGATATGATGCGGTTCAATACAAATAGAACCATTCCATCTAACGAATCCTTTATTTAAGCATATAATCTGAATATTTGTGCATTGGAACATTCAACCCATTCCGGATCGTATTTCGCACACTCAATCATCTTATACAAACATACAACCCACTCAGGGTCGGTTTTGATGCACTCATGAAATATTTCAAAATTTTGATGTTTCCATAAGTAGAGTTTTTTTCTTTTCTAAATATAATAAATAAAAAGAATTTGAGTATTGATAAGCAAAAAAATTGAAGGAAATTGGCAATTATAGTGCGCTCACTAGTAAGCTGAACTTGGGTCAAAAAAAAAGTTTCATTCGTAGTAAAAATCGCTACTGACGATGTCATCCATACACATTCTTATGATCCATACGTATGAACGCTGGTGCCCATGGCCGAAGGCAAATAGTTGATGCCCCACCAACACATCTGCAACAACACAAAACAGACCACCAGTATCCATAAAGGCAATATATAATTCTTTGATGTTGCTAAACGTAAATGAATATAGATAAGATAGGCAAACCAAGTTATGGCAGCCCAGGTCTCCTTCGGATCCCAAGCCCAATAATATCCCCAAGCCTCTTTGGCCCAGAAAGCACCGGTCAACATCCCTACCGTCATAAAGGCCAAACCTACATAAACCAGATTATCCGTAATCTTCATCTCTTGTGATGACACCAATGTTTTACGGCTTCTCCATAAAAGGTAAACAGCCATCACAAAAGCTGCTCCCAACAGAGCGTAGGCAAACATGTAGATAATCACATGCGGAGCAAACCACGGACTCTGAAGCGCCGGCATCAGATTCTTACTATGAATCTCCGGTTTTAAAATATTGATGAAGATAAAAACCACGGAGAGTACGGTACTGAACGACAAAATCCATTTATACTTCCAACGGCTGTAGATAACCAATCCTATCAAAGGAAGGAAAAAGGAATACCAGAGTCGGGTCTCTCCCATCGTTCGCAATGGCGGACGCTCCAACGTAATCCACATACCTACGATATAAGAGAAGAAAATCAACAAACCCAAACTTGTGAAAATATAGGCATACTTCGTTTTATCTTTCCAAGCAGCTACCGCTCCGACCATCCAAAGCAGCATCGACACAATGGCAAATATCAAAAATTGACTCCAGCTCATATCTCTCTACATTTTATTTCCTTCGACGAAGCATTCACGAACAAAAACACAGCACCCATAAACAGCAGAATCAACCCCACATAAACGGCAGGGAGCCATGGGTCTTTCACCAACTCGAGCACACTCACCATTCCCTGTTCGGAATCCATATAGTAACTATATTGATAGATGACCCAACCCTCCACGCGGATCGGTTTATTCACCTCTATCTGATAATGCTTGTCCAATCCCTTTTCGGTGATGACATGCACCTTAGAGACATACTTGATCTGGGGAGGTTCGGCAATATAGAAATCTTCCAACGTAACAGCTATCGGCAATTCATATACCTCACCTTTATTATCAACGGCACGCCATTCGGGCGTTTCTTTTGAGGTGTTCATCGTGAGTCTCTGCATATCGGCACTGCCCAACGTTCCGGCCACAATCACAACAAACAAACCTAAATGGAAAAGGATGAAAGGAATCTGACGAAAATTCAACAACAGGAAATGTTTAATGGAGACCAAGCCTAAAATGACGGCCATGTAGAAATAAACCAGAACAAATGGCCAAGAGCGGAGCATATAGGTGAAACCCATCGGATCCTGAGCATCCATCGTCTCGGGTACTTGACGCGTAAGACCCATGATCAGTGTCATGAAAACCACGACAAATAATGTTGGCACTGCTGCATAGTAGGTCTGCAGAAAAAGAAACAGATAAATCTTTTTCCTTAACGCATACATGGCAAACAGGAGCACGCAAAAAACGAGCGCAACAATCAGATTCACAGGGTAAGCAAACAAACCCCATGAAATTGACCCTAAGCTCAACTGCAATATAACTCCAACTATAAGGAGGCCGCAACATATTGTCACACCCTCCTTAAACCTCCACAGTTTACTCCACATTTTTTCTACAAATCCTTATATCTTTTCACTAATATATCTTACTCAATAGGAACCTTCGCCAACTGATCTTCGGCCTTCGCTCTCGCCTCCTGAACTTTACGCTGACACTCGCAAACATACTGACGCAGCTCCTCGGCATCAGCACGTTGGCAATTTAGTTTAAATTAAGACTTTTTTCATCAAACTTCCTAATGTATTGGAAGCATGGTTTTATCAGTTAACACAAATTAATCATTTCGATTTAAATTTTATCAAAACAAAATAAGCATTTCGTATTGAATTGAAAAATTCACTTTTTTCAGAGGCTTTATTTGCGCATCAACCAATGCATCAACAGCAAATTCAACGCCACCACGACAAAACCACCCAATGCTAAAAAAAGGTTTTCCAAAAGAGAAAATTTTTGCAGCAAATCTAATCCTCCAACAACGATGTAGAAGACGAGAACAAAAGACGTAATTAAACCCGGAACATACATTCGCAGCACTACGCTCTGTCCTATATGCATGAAAAGATGAATACTGAAGCCCCAAAATGCAGCGTAAGCCAACCAAGGCCATTTATCAAAAAGGAACAGAACCAACAGCAGCAGAAAGAATTCTTCGGCAACTATAACGCAGAACTTAAAGGTACTGATACTAGCTAAATGATGGATAAGAGGTTTCATTCTCGGAAATTTCCCACAAACTTCATCAGCATATTTATCCATCCATCTACGACGAAAGAAAATCTCCTCCAAATCGTGAATGAGAAAAACAAAAGGAAGTATGATATATATAATTGGCATCATCTTAATTTAAAAACAAACATCAATAAATCAAAACATTACAAATAAACTTAACAGCCTCAACCCGAACGAATTCGAACAGAGGCTGTATCTATCTTAAACACTTTTGAAAATCAGACTTCAAGGTCTCTGATTATCAGGGAAATTAGATATAAGTTGTTTAAGCTTCTTGTTAAGCGGTTTTGCTGTCAAGAAACGACGGCAATCATCCAATGTAGTAGCATATTGAGAATACTCTGCAAGCATTTCGTCTATCTTCTTACGGCATTTTTCATACTCCACTTCATCATTTACAGATAAGACACCATAACGTATATGTTTTTGCAAACTCTCATAAAAATCGTCTACGTCTTCATTGGATTTTGAATAGTATTTTTTTAATGCTTCATTTCTGAGAGTCTGTGTTTCAGATTTATCTTTCTGCATGTAATCTGACTGATTTTTACGTATCATTCTAGCAGTTAACTCAAGTAAATCCCACTGTAACTGAGCAATTTTCAATTCGAATGTATCTTTTCCATAATAAATATAAGACGAAACTTTAGAAAAGACAGGACATAAATAGGCCACTTCCTTCGTTGTCTTGTCATTCTCCTTTTGGGGAACATCTAAAGAAAACCATATATTATAACGGGGATTCAAATTGATAATGCAACTTGAGGAGGAAAAAAATGGGTCAGGTAGAAAAAATATTTTTCAGAGCAGAAAGAGAAGAGAAAATCTCCCTCTTTCCAGTTGCCCTGTGGAG
>JALNVE010000166.1 GCA_023227695.1 Paludibacteraceae bacterium | reverse complement strand
TTTGAGAGTATAAATAGAATAAAAGATAAGATTCAATGAACCAAAAAATTAGAATTAAATTGAAGTCTTACGATTACAATCTAGTTGACAAATCAGCTGAAAAGATTGTGAAGACAGTGAAGACTACAGGTGCTGTAGTTAGCGGTCCAATTCCGTTGCCTACACACAAACGTATCTTTACAGTAAACCGTTCGACTTTCGTAAACAAGAAATCAAGAGAGCAATTCCAATTGTCATCATTCAAGAGATTGATTGATATTTATAGCTCTACAGCTAAGACAGTGGATGCATTGATGAAGCTTGAATTACCAAGCGGTGTAGAAGTAGAAATCAAAGTTTGAGTTTTTTAAATAATTAAAAGAAATGCCAGGATTATTAGGAAAAAAAATCGGAATGACATCCGTTTTCAGTGCTGATGGTAAAAATGTACCATGCACTGTTGTCGAAGTAGGTCCTTGTGTTGTTACACAAATCAAAACAGTAGAGAAGGACGGATATAGCGCTCTTCAAATTGGTTTTGATGAGAAGAAAGAGAAGAATACCACTAAAGCAGAAATGGGTATCTTCAAAAACGCTTCAACAACACCAAAGAGACACTTGGCCGAGTTCAAAGGGTTTGATAAGGAGTATAATTTAGGTGACGTCCTAACTGTAGATTTTTTCTCAGATGCAGAGTTTGTTGACGTTGTTGGTACTTCAAAAGGTAAAGGATTCCAAGGTGTTGTAAAACGCCACGGATTTGGAGGTGTGCAACAGACCACTCACGGTCAGCATAACCGTACCAGACACCCAGGTTCAATTGGTGCTTGTTCTTATCCTGCAAAAGTATTCAAGGGTATGAAGATGGCTGGACGTTTAGGAGGTGACTCTGTAACAGTTCAAAACCTACAAGTGTTAAAGGTTATTTCTGAAAGTAATCTTTTAGTAATAAAAGGTTCATTGCCAGGATGTAATGGTTCAATCTTAATTGTCAATAAGTAATGGAACTGAGTGTATATAACATAAAAGGAGAGAATACCGGAAAGAAAATCACTTTAAGTGACAGTGTATTTGGTATTGAGCCGAATGATCATGCAATTTATTTGGATGTTAAACAATATTTGGCAAACAGACGTCAAGGAACTCATAAGTCTAAAGAGAGAAGTGAAATCTCTGGATCTACAAGAAAACTTGGACGCCAAAAAGGAGGAGGTGGAGCTCGTAGAGGTGATATCAACTCTCCAGTTTTGGTTGGTGGTGCAAGAGTATTCGGTCCAACACCAAGAGACTATAGTTTCAAGTTGAATAAAAAGCTCAAGAAATTGGCTCGTAAGTCAGCTTGGTCTTATAAAGCTCAGAATGATGGAATTATCGTTGTCGAGAACTTCTCGTTTGAAGCTCCTAAGACAAAGGAATATATTGCATTGACAAATAATTTGAAGATTTCCGACAAGAAGTCTCTAATAATTTTGTCAGAAGTAAATAAAAATGTATATTTGTCAGCTCGTAATCTACAGAATTCTCAAGTTTTAAGTCCTTCAGACTTAAATACTTACAGAATTATGGACGCAAAATGTATTGTTTTGACGGAGAGTGCATTGGCAGATGTTGAGAATAATTTAAAAGCATAAGGAGGTCGAAAAGATGGGAATCATAATTAAACCGATCGTGACAGAGAAAATGACAGGCTTGGGTGAGAAGTTTTCTCGCTATGGCTTTCGTGTTTCTCAAGATGCCAATAAGCTAGAGATAAAGAAGGCAATTAGTGAAATGTATAATGTTACAGTAGTTTCTGTTAATACAATGAATGTAGAGGGCAAGAATAAGAGCCGTTATACAAAAGCAGGTGTTATTAACGGAAAAAAACCTTCTTATAAAAAGGCATTCGTGACTTTAAAGGAAGGCGATGTAATTGATTTTTATAGCAATATTTAATAAATAAAAATGGCTGTTCGTAAATTCAAACCCACAACACCGGGGCAGAGACACAAAATTATTGGCGCATTCGAGACAATTACCTCGGATGCACCAGAAAAATCTCTTGTATCAGGATTTTCTAAGACAGGAGGTCGCAATAATGTAGGTAAACTTACCATGCGTTATATTGGTGGCGGTCACAAGAGAAAGTACAGAGTAATTGATTTCAAAAGGGATAAAGACGGTGTTCCTGCTGTTGTAAAGACAATTGAATACGATCCGAATCGTTCGGCTCGTATCGCATTGTTATTTTACGCTGATGGAGAAAAACGTTATATTCTTGCACCAAATGGATTGCAGGTAGGTCAGCAATTGATGTCAGGTGCTGAGGCATCCCCAGAAGTTGGTAATACATTGCCATTGGAGAATATTCCGCTTGGTACGGTTATCCATAATTTGGAGTTACGCCCAGGACAAGGAGCTGCATTGGTTCGCTCGGCTGGTACATTTGCACAGTTGACTTCGAGAGAAGGCAAGTATGCTATTGTAAAATTACCTTCTGGTGAGACCAGAATGATTCTTTGTACTTGTAAAGCAACTGTTGGTACGGTAGGTAACACAGATCATGCGTTGGAGCGTTCTGGAAAAGCTGGTCGTTCTCGCTGGTTAGGTCGTAGACCTCATAACCGAGGCGTTGTAATGAACCCAGTAGACCATCCAATGGGTGGTGGTGAAGGCCGTCAGTCTGGAGGTCATCCAAGATCACGTAAGGGATTGTTGGCTAAGGGCTTAAAGACTAGAGCACCAAAGAATGCTTCTAGTAAGTTTATTGTTGAGAGAAGGAAAAAGTAATCAATAAAAAGGTAATTTTATGAGTCGTTCACTAAAAAAAGGCCCATATATCAACGTGAAGCTTGAAAACAAAGTTCTCGCAATGAATGAAAGCGGTAAGAAAACCGTAATTAAAACATGGGCAAGAGCTTCAATGATATCACCTGATTTTGTAGGTCATACAATTGCAGTTCACAACGGAAATAAATTTATTCCGGTATATGTTACTGAGAACATGGTCGGTCACAAACTTGGCGAGTTCTCTTTGACACGTACATTTAGAGGTCACGGTGGAAATAAGAAAAGATAACCGTGAATAAGAAGAAATTAAAAAAGTTCTAATAAAAATGGGTGCAAGAAAAAAAATATCAGCAGAGGCAATAAAGGAAGCTAAAAAGTCGCTTTACTATGCTAAGTTGAATGATGTTCCTACATCTCCTCGAAAAATGCGTTTGGTTGCGGATATGATCCGTGGCATGGAAGCATACAGAGCTCTTAGCGTATTGAGATATTCAACGAAAGATGCTTCTAACCGTTTGGAGAAGTTGTTGCGTTCAGCTATAGCTAATTGGGAACAGAAGAATGACAAGAAAGCGGACAATGGTGAGTTGTACATCAGTGCAATTTATGTCGATTCAGCAAAAATGTTGAAGAGACTTCGTCCAGCTCCACAAGGTAGAGGTTACAGAATACGCAAGCGTTCTAATCATGTAACTTTGTTTGTAGATACTAAGAATTCAAACGATAACCAAAATTAATTGTCAGATGGGACAGAAAGTTAATCCAGTAAGTAACCGCTTAGGAATCATTAAAGGATGGGATTCTAATTGGTATGGCGGAAAAAACTACGGCGATACTATTTTGGAAGATGCTAAAATTAGAAAGTATCTGAATGCCCGTCTTGCAAAGGCTAGCGTTTCAAGAATTGTTATCGAACGTACATTAAAACTTGTTACTATCACAGTTTGTACAGCTCGTCCAGGAATTATCATTGGAAAGGGCGGTCAAGAAGTAGACAAGTTGAAAGAAGAGTTGAAGGAAATCACAGATAAAGATGTTCAGATCAACATCTATGAAGTGAAGAGACCTGAATTAGATGCAGTTATCGTTGCAAACAACGTTGCTCGTCAAATTGAGGGTAAAATCGCTTACCGTCGTGCAACAAAAATGGCTATTGCCTCTACAATGCGCATGGGAGCAGAAGGTATTAAAGTTCAAGTATCAGGTCGTTTGAACGGTGCTGAAATGGCTCGTTCAGAAATGTATAAAGAGGGAAGAACCCCATTGCATACCTTTAGAGCTGACATTGACTACGCTCAAGTTGAAGCTTTGACTAAAGTTGGTTTGATAGGTGTTAAGGTTTGGATTTGTCGTGGAGAAATCTACGGTAAGAAAGACTTATCCCCTAATTTCACCGCTGTTAAAGAAGGAGGAAGACAAAATTCTTCTAACGGAAATAACGGAAAAGGTTTCAAAAAGAAAAAGAAGTAATCTGTTTAAAGAATTTGAATTTAAGGAAGAAAAATGTTACAACCTAAGAAGACAAAGTTCAGAAGACAGCAGAAGGGACGTATGAAAGGCGTCGCTCAAAGAGGTAATCAACTTGCATTTGGTTCTTTCGGCATCAAAGCATTGGATTCAATGTGGATAACTAGCCGCCAGATTGAGGCTGCTCGTGTTGCTGTTACACGTTATATGCAAAGACAAGGACAAATCTGGATCAGAATATTTCCAGATAAGCCGATTACTAAAAAACCTGCTGAGGTACGTATGGGTAAAGGAAAAGGTAATCCAGAAGGTTTCGTTGCACCTATTACTCCAGGTAGAATATTGATAGAAGTCGAAGGAGTTTCTTTCGAAGTTGCAAAAGAGGCTTTACGTCTTGCAGCTCAGAAGTTACCAATCACTACTAAGTTTATTGTTAGAAGAGATTATGATGCTCAAACTCAAAATGCATAATTTATGAAGATAGCAGAATTAAAAGAATTGACAAACGAAGAGCTCCAAGAAAAGTTGAATGGTGAAATAAATAACCTTTCACATATGAAGTTGACTCATGCGGTGTCTCCTTTGGAGAATCCTTCTCAAATAAAGGCTGTTCGTAGAGATATTGCACGTATGAAGACTGAGTTGAGTCTTAGAGAACTTAATAAACAATAACAATCGAGCTTGATTAAAATGAGAAACTTAAGAAAAGAAAGAAATGGTGTTGTTTCTAGTAACAAAATGGACAAAACCATTGTTGTTGCCGTTAAGTGGAAGGAAAAACACCCAATTTATCAAAAGTTCGTCAGCAAGACGAAGAAATATCATGCTCACGACGAGAAAAATGAGTGCAACATCGGCGATGTAGTAAGAATACAGGAAACTCGTCCGCTGAGCAGAACTAAGAGATGGAGATTAGTTGAAATAATCGAAAGAGCTAAATAGTTATGATACAACAAGAATCAAGATTAGTTATAGCTGATAACAGTGGAGGTAGAGAGGCTTTGTGTATCCGCGTTTTAGGTGGTACAAAAAAGCGTTATGCTTCTGTTGGGGATGTTATCGTTGTTACGGTAAAAAATGTTATCCCATCAAGCGACATGAAAAAGGGTACGGTATCTAAGGCTGTCATTGTACGTACCAAGAAGGAAGTTAGACGTCCAGATGGATCTTATATCCGTTTCGATGATAATGCATGTATTCTTTTGAATGCAGCTGGAGAGATGAGGGCAAGCCGTATCTTTGGTCCGGTTGCCAGAGAACTTCGTGCTACTAATATGAAGATTGTTTCATTGGCTCCAGAGGTGCTTTAATTTAAGTAAAATTTAGAGTAATGAGTAAATTACATATTAAAAAAGGCGATAAGGTTTACGTAAATGCCGGTGACGATAAAAAGAAGACTGGTGTTGTGCTTAAAGTTCTTGTAAAAGAACAGCGCGCTATCGTAGAAGGCATCAATATGGTATCTAAGAGTACCAAGCCTAATGCAAAGAACCCTCAGGGTGGTATTATTAAGAAGGAAGCGCCAATTCATGTTTCTAATTTGAATCCGCTTGATAAAGATGGCAAACCAACTCGTGTTGGCCGTCGTAGAAATGAGGATGGCAAGTTAGTAAGATTTGCTAAAGGTGCTAACAAATCAAAGGAGGAAATTAAGTAATGAATACAGCTAGTCTAAAAAAAGAATATGCTGAGCGCATAGTTCCTATCTTAATGAAGGAGTTTGGTTATAAGTCAATTATGCAAGTTCCTGTTCTTGAGAAGATCGTTATTAACCAAGGTTTAGGTCAAGCTGTTGCAGACAAGAAAATTGTTGAGACTGCTATTAATGAACTTACCTCTATTACAGGACAGAAGGCAGTTGCAACAATGTCTAAAAAAGATATCTCTAACTTCAAATTGCGTAAGAAAATGCCTATCGGTGCACGTGTTACCTTACGTAGAGAGAGAATGTATGAGTTCTTGGAGAGACTAGTTCGCGTTGCTCTTCCTCGTATTCGTGACTTCAGAGGTGTTGAGTCAAAACTTGATGGAATGGGTAATTATACCCTAGGAATCGAGGAGCAAATTATTTTTCCTGAAATAAATATCGAATCTATATCGAAATTGTTAGGAATGAATATTACCTTTGTGACGTCTGCAAAAACAGATGAAGAAGGTTACGCATTATTAAAAGAGTTTGGATTACCTTTTAAAAATATTAAGAGATAAGAGATGGCAAAAGAATCAATGAAAGCCCGTGAAGTAAAAAGGGCAAAACTTTGCGCCAAATATGCAGAAAAAAGAGCACAACTGAAAGCTGAAGGAAATTACGAGGCTTTACAGGCATTGCCTAAGAATGCGTCTCCTGTTCGCTTGCACAATCGTTGCAAGCTTACAGGTAGACCAAAAGGTTATATGCGTCAGTTCGGAATTTCACGTATTCAATTCCGTGAAATGGCTTCTGCAGGTTTAATCCCTGGTGTAAAGAAAGCAAGCTGGTAAATTGAGTTTTAAATATTGTCAGGGTAGACCTGATCAATTTAATTAATTATTATGACAGATCCAATAGCAGATTATCTAACAAGATTGAGGAATGCTATCCAGGCTAAACATAGAGTACTGGAAGTGCCTGCCTCAAATTTGAAGAAAGAAATTACTAAGATATTGCTCGATAAGGGTTATATCTTGAACTACAAGTTCGAAGAAGATGGACCTCAAGGCACAATCAAGATTGCTTTGAAGTATGATCCAATTAACAAAGTTAATGCGATCAAAAACTTAAAGAGGGTTTCGACCCCAGGTTTACGTAAGTATGTTGGTTATAAGGAAATGCCTAAGGTTTTGAACGGTCTTGGTGTTGCCATTGTATCAACATCTAAGGGTGTTATGACGGATAAGGAAGCTCGCGACCTTAAGGTTGGCGGTGAAGTGTTATGCTTTATTTATTAATATAGGAGGAATTGTAAATGTCAAGAATAGGAAAATTACCAATTAGTATTCCATCTGGAGTTACAGTTTCTGTGAAAAATA
>JALNVE010000165.1 GCA_023227695.1 Paludibacteraceae bacterium | reverse complement strand
TCCGAACACAGTTCAGGGGCGTGGCAGACGTGAAGTTTTTCATGTACAGGCTTGCCAAACTTTATTCTTGAATCTGGGGATTCTTGTCCTTGTACCAACCCCACCTATCCGCTGATCCAAAAATTGTGGTTACATAGCCCATAAGATTCTGCACTTGATTCGATTTCATCGGTTTGAATTAGGTATAACAAACAGGCCATACCGGAATCTCCGATATGGCCTTTCGTTTCAGTTTGTAATGTGATGTGTGTGAATCGTTGTGTTTATTTTAAAAGAATTATTTTCGAACGTATTTTTCCGTTGTTCTTAAGTTCCAGAATGTAGCTTCCTGGAGCAAGACAACCTCTGTTTATTTTGATCTCGTTATCTCCTTTTTGTACAGCTATCTTTTGTGACAATACAATCTTACCGCATGCATTGTAAATCCTTAAGTCGAGAGTGTTGTCGTTGTTTATGAATGTTGAGATGTTGATCACTTCACCGATTGGATTAGGATATATAGCCCACTGAGAAGCATTGATCACATCATTGCTGGTATCTTCCTCGTTGATGCCAAGTAGATAGTAGCAAGCATTCTTTACAACTGTGATACCATCATCTGTAAAGTTTGCATATGAGCTGCTGTTCAATCCTATTTGGATAAATGGTTTACTTAGGGTTGTGCCCGATATTACTGTTCCTGTAGGAGCCTCAAAAATACAAATCTGTGTTTCTCCTTTTACCGAAGCAATGGTTTGAATGTCGCCTGTCTGGGAGGTGAAATTCTCAGGGTTCATATAGGTGAGCCCTTTGGATGATACAGAAGAGAACATCTGAACCTCGTTGCCGTTGCTAAAGTTGATACCTTTGAACATTGGGTGTTTAAGCATGTTAGAGGCAACGCTAAGTGTTGTTTCTGTAAAGTTGTCACCAAAACCTGTTGTTGCCCAGCCCCATGTACCATCAGAAACTTTATATATATGGACTTTCAGGTTGAGAACAGGCTTGTCTATGCCTTTCAACTGAGCCATAATAGGGCTTGCAGAGCCAGGCACTTCGCTGATGACGATTAAGTCATAGGCCGAAAGATCTACGTTGCTTTGTAAGGCCTCTATTTGGGTAATGTAAAGCTTTTCATCTGCTTTAAGTGCTGGCAATAACTTTGTGTCGTTTCTGTAGTTGATCGCTGTACTGTCTGTAATGTAAGCCACTTTCTTAATGTTGGCTGGAATAACAGTTTTATTTATCTCGTAATTGATTGGATCACCATTTCCAACGGCAGAAACCGTAGCTGTGAATGATTCTGATGGTGTTCCGCTAAAGGTGACACTATTGTCTCTCTTTATTGCCATCATCTCTGTAGGAAGTCCACTGATTTCAACGTCCGATGTTCCTTTACCCCAAGTGAAGACCAAATCTGTTATGGCATTTCCTTCAAATACCGTTTGAGTCAACTCACCTGTATAAGTCAATTCAGAGAGCATCTTTGAATCGATAACGGTAATAACGCCAGACAAAGAGGCCTCTTCATTAGCGTCGCTGATGGTTGTTACCGTGAACTTATATTCACCGATAACCGCAGCAATTCCACTGAAATTCACCTTTTTACTTTCGTTGTCAATCATTACTTGAATACCTTCTGGTGTTTGTGGTTCCCAGTTCACTTTGACTGAAGATGCATTCGTCCAAGAGTAGCTGAAGTCTTCGATTGGGGAATCGTTTCCAACAGTTTGTTTCGAACTGCCTGCACCTTCTTTTGTCAAAGTAGGTTCTCCTATTACAAGAGAACCGTTTTTTATCACATAGATGTCCGGTTGTATAATATTATCTACACCATCTCCAATATAGAAACCTAAGTGAGGAGGCTGGTTGTAGGCTGTATTTTGCCATGCAATTCCCATTCTGTAGATAGCATCGTGCATAGGAGTAAATAATCTATGCTCGGTTGGAATGGTGGTTGTATAGATGTTTATCTTGCTTGGATCGTTTCCGTTATAAAGAATGATCTCTTCTCGCCAATCGCCCAAAAGATCTGCAGAGAGACAAGGTGTTTTCTTTGTTCCATTACAAGAAGAACCATAGTCTTCGTTGTACAAATCAACGAGATTAGTGGTTCCGTTTCCGTTCCATTTGTCGATTATTGAGCCATCCAATAGTTCGTCTTGAAGGTCTCCATCCCAATAGACTCGGAAGTTGACTGAAGGTTTTTTTGTGGAAATAACTTGTCCTTTGGAGTCGTATACGTTGTTGTTGGCTCCACTCCAACATTCGAAACCTCTATATCTTGCATCTATATCAGCAGCTAAACCTCGACCAACATCGGTGCCCGTTTTTTCTCCAAAAATAACATCACCTGTACGTAAGTTTCTTAACTCAAATCCGTAAGAGCTGTTTTTATCTTCGTGGAAAAACCAGCCTTCCAAATCATCATTACTTGGGTCCATCTGAGATACGTGCATGGCATCACCGTGACCGAATCCTTTACGGTAATAGAGTTTTCCATCGTGGTCTATACACGCCGAACCATAAATAATTTCGTCAAAGCCATCAAAGTCGACATCGGCAACAGAAAGGTTATGGTAACCTTCTCCGTATGCTCCTACGTTGGAAGTGGTTGAGTGATGTTCCCAACGTTGAACGAGTTGATTGTCCTTAAAATCGTAAGCTACCAAGTTAGATTGCGTATAATAACCCCTACACATAACTAAACTTGGATGGACTCCGTCTAAATAGGCTGTACAAGCCAAGAAACGGTCCACACGGTTGCCGTAGTCATCGCCCCAGTTTGCTTTTGTCACGCTTCCTCTCAGAGGGTTGAAAGGTATGGTGTTGATTTCTTCTCCGGTTGCTCCTCTGAATATAGTCAGATATTCTGGTCCGCTAAGAATATAACCTCCGCTGTTACGATAGTCTGCAGTAGGGTTATCTGAACCCAATAGAACATAATCTCCTTTGCCGTCTTTGGTTCCCGGAGCTGTTTTACAGGCTACTTCAGCCTTGCCATCTCCGTCGTAGTCATAAACTTGGAACTGTGTGTAGTGTGCACCAGCTCGTATGTTTAGACCTAAATCTATTTGCCAAAGGAAAGTTCCGTCTAATTTGTAACAGTCAAGGTATACATTCCCAGTATATCCTGAGTTAGAATTGTCTTGTGCGTTAGAAGGATCCCATTTTACGATCAGCTCGTATTCGCCGTCACCGTCCACATCTCCTGCACTTATATCATTAGGTGTGTAAGTACAGCCATTTCCTGTAGGACGTCTTAATTGTAATGATTTGTAGTGTTTGCTCCAAACCGAGGTTGATTTTGATGTCTCTTGCTCAATTCCGTTAATCACACTTTTGATAACGTAAATTGAGGCTGCAGAACCTCCTTCATCAGTGTAGTTGGTGCTTTTTGTGATAGGGGTGTTGTTTAACAGAGCCCCGTCTCTATAAACATTAAAGCCTATGGCAGGTTGGTCTGTGCCTAGATATCGCCAACTTAGATAAACTCCGTTGTTTACCTTTACAGCTACGACGCCTCTGTCCAAGTACTCCATCTGTCTAGTTGCAGATTGAACTAAACTGAAGCAAAAGATTAGGATAAAAATTATCCAAATCTTTTTTATATAAGTTTGCGTTCGTTCCATTGCTTTGTAGTTTTAGTGATAAATATCCAGATATGGAATATACTGAAAAATTACCGTACTTCAATTAAAATTTTCTAAAGTGATGTAAAGGAGAACCTTCTCTCAAACGAGAAAGTTCCCCTCATTCAGAATACTTTTTATACTTTATTTAAAAATTAACATTCTCTCAGTCAATCTATCTCCGTCGAGGTTAGACTCGATGAAATAGACGCCTGGATTCAAGTCTTGTGTGCTGATTGACAAGGCCGATTCCCCGTAAATCTCTTCTTTCAATGACAAACAGATTCTTCCGAAGGCATCATAGATGCGTACGTTAATCTCTCCGTTTGCTTTGACAAGAAGAGTGGCCTCTTCATTGACGACTTGTGAGGCCAATCGGATATAATTCCGATCAGCTGTAGCCTCTTCGCAATTTGTCGTCTCATTAACTTTGATTGTCCCGCTTTTTGACACCTCAGAAATTCCTCCAATTGTCTTTACTGTAAAATTGAAGGCCCCGGCTTCTGTTGGTGTACCGCTGACGTCCATTCTGTCTGTGCCGTTTGCAGTGACTGTCAAACCGGCAGGAAGACCAGTGAACTCTATTGAAGTGGCGTTTGTCCAAGAGTAGCCGAAGCTAACGATTGGTTCGCCAATGTTAATAGTCTGTGATGAAGATCCAGAGCCTCTCTTTGTGAGAGTAGGAGCTTCTGTGAAAGTAGAAGAACCAGCTTCTGTAACGATGATAGAACCTAAAAGAGTGGCATTCTTAGTAGCACCTGTTGTTGAAACAGTAAAATTGAATGTACCAACCTCTGTTGGTGTACCACTGATGGTTATAGTTTTGTTATTAGCATTGATAGTTGCATTAACGCCAACTGGTAATCCTGTTACAGTTGCTTCGGGAGCGTTGTTCCAAGTGTAACCGAAATCAGCAATAGCTGTATTTACATTAACACTTTGATTTTCATTTCCAGTACCCGTTTTAGTGAGGGTAGCGTCATCATCTTGTGTTTGACCTCCGCCACCATTTACCACGCCTTGACACTCAACTACGTTTAATGTGGCTCCAGCACCATTACTGCTGTTGCTTACAACACCCTCTACCAATGAAGCGTCGATGGCTTTTAATTGATAGTAGGTAGAAGGAGTGAATGCACCTCCTGTTCCTTTTGTGTTACCGTTACAATTCTTGAATAAGCAGTTGTTGAATGTTAGATAGCCATTAGATCCGTTTGAATAATCTGCGTATGGGTTATTAACTCCTATAAATGCTGTATTCTCTACGAAAATGCTGGAATTTTTTCCTGCACCGCAGCAGTAGTTGGCTACTGTACTATTGTAAAGACAGTTGATGATATGAACTTTACCGAAACGTACACGTGGCATACGTTCGCGGCAGCCTTGATCCCACCAGCAGAACATGAACGTAGTGTTAAGTTTTCCGCTGTCTTTTGCATCATTGCTATCTGATGAGCCCCAAAGATTAGTGTATCTGTGGTCAGCTGCTCCTCCTGAGCCGCCCGCCTTAGGTGCTTTTAAATATCTGAAACGGCACCAAGTAACTGCAATGTTATTGGATCCGTTTTTACAGTCGAAGTTTCCATCTACTCCGTCCTGAAAATCGCAGTGGTCTACCCATATATTTGTGGTTCCGTCAATGCAGAAGTTGTCATTCCCATCGCAATCATAGGCGCCTGCGCTCTTAAAGGTGACGTTTCTCATGATTACGTTGTTGGATCCGGTAGAGAAGTAGAGGATTCCCGAAGATGATGTGGTCTGACCTTCGTTATATAGAGATGATCCGGGCAAGCCTAGGATGGTCTTGTCCTTGACCACTTTTTTGATCATGGAGTTGACCTGAATGGCGCCCTTTAGGTAAATGACGTATTTGCCATCTTTGCCTAGATAGGTGCTTAGATCGGATGCGTTTGTAACGGTGACGCAAGTACCATTTTCACCACCCGTAGGAGTGGAGGCAGTCGTTGCCCAACCTACCGGCTTGTTCATGTCATACGAGGACATTTCGGCAAACAAAGTTGTTTGACAAAATAACCCTAGAGAAAAAAATGATAGAAGTAAATTTCGTGTTTTCATGTATTCTTATTTTTCAAAATGCAAGGTCGGAATATTTTGTCAGATAGAATTGGATTATCATATCAAAAAGAGTAAATAATCAGTCAACGCACGGTGTCTTTCGTACCAAAATAGGATTGCAAAAATATCATGAAATATCTTAAATTGTTGTTTGCTAGTTAATTGTCTTATTTGCTCGTCCTACAATGAAAATACTAAACTCATATAATATCCAGATAGGTAAAGCTACGAGTAATAATGTGAAAATATCTGCTGTTGGCGTTATTATTGCTGCGATGATACATATAGCGACAAATGCGTGTTTTCTATAACGTTTTAATATGTTTTTATTGATTACACCTAGCTTTGCAAGAAAAAATGCAAGGATTGGAATCTCAAAAACAATACCAAGAAGAATAGATAACATCACGAGAGTAGAGATGTATGAGGATAGTGTTATTTGATTGACAACAAAATCACTTACTTGATATGTGCCTAAAAATCTGAATGAAAGAGGAAAAATTACAAAATAATTGAGCAAAACGCCGCTGAAAAATAAGAGAAATGAGCAGAAAATCAGTACGAAGGAATATTTGCGTTCTTTGTAGTATAGGGCGGGACTTATAAAACTAAAGAGTTTGTATACAATATACGGAGATGAAATGAGAACTCCGAAATAGATAGATACACTTAAATGAGTCATGAACTGAGATGTCAACTCTGTGTTAATGAGATCAACATGAAAATCTTCAGGACAGATTGATGGCATACCTAATATCTCGGATAATTTAGATAATAACCGATAAAAAATGAAATGAGAATCGCGGGGGGCAAATATAATATGAAATAATTGCTCCTTGAAGAAGAATGCTATTGTGGAGACACCTACAATAGCTCCGATTATATAAAAAATGATTTTTCTGAGTACTTCTACATGTTCCCAAAAAGTCATTGATTGAGAATCGTTTTTATTCATTATGATTTCTTGTTCTCAATATTTCCCGATTCATTCTCTCTTTCTTTTTCTTCTCTTTGTTGTTGAAGATCTTGGCTGTCGTTTTTCTTTTGAGAGGGAGCTGGTTGCTCATCTACACCATTCATGCCCTCTTTGAAACTTTTAACTCCTTTGCCTAATCCTCTCATTAATTCGGGAATTTTCTTTCCTCCAAAAAGGAGCAGGACAAGAAGTACAATGAAGATAATCTCTGAAGAACCTATCATAAGTAATGTCATTTTTTTTGTTCGTTTTATTTGCAACAATCACAATCTTTGTTTATGAGAAAGATCTCACATGTGTCAAAATTGATTTCCCAGTTTCCGTTTTCTGTGCTTTCCCAATTATATTTGGTCGACATGTCATTCCACCATTGTTGAAAATTGAGGGAAGTTTCTCCCATGTCTTTCACCATTTTTTCGTATATATCATCATTAGAACCAATTATCTTGGCTAGTTCCGTCAATCCATTCTTCCTCTCATAGAGAGACAGAATCTGATTCTTTTCTTCTTTAGTTACTTTTCCAACAAGTTTTTTCATTTTATCTGATATTGTTTATTGCTTTTTCAAGAGGATCCAAATAATCT
>JALNVE010000164.1 GCA_023227695.1 Paludibacteraceae bacterium | reverse complement strand
TTTTACGCTTGGCAATATCTCTCTTAATAGTTGATCTGTTTTCATTCCGCAAAGATAATGCTATTCATGAATTTTGGGGAATATTCTTGTCGCTATACCAACCCCACCTATCCGCTGATCCACGCTTACCCTTGCAAGCCAGAGGCATGCTTCTAATGGGACGTAGCGAGAAAAAGGTTGTGCCATTTGACACAACCTTTTTTGTTTGATGAGGATTAGTAATTGTTGGACAAACTCTATTATGAGTTGCAACTAACTTACAAAATCAGTCTTTATCAGCAAATCTCAACACGAAAGCACTTCGTGATGGGATATATAGTTTCAGCCAACCCTTCTTTTGATTAGAATCTTGATTTGGAATAGTATAATGAGGCTGTTTGTCATCAATCATACCAAAACCTCCAAAACGTGTCGCATCCGTATCCAGAACCATATCGTAACGACCTGTTTCTGTCAAAATTCCATAATCAGTAAACGATTTAACTGGATTAAAATTAAATACGAACACCAAATTCTTTCTACGGAAAGCCAAAACTTGGTCGTCCGATTTATCCCACAGCACATCTACTGGAGACTCATTCATCTTCTTCTCACTGCTGATCAATTCAACCATTTCACGGTCAAAATCGCCTAAATAATGATATTTCAGGTCATGATCTTCCTCCAAATGCCACTGTCTGCGGGCATACTTGTAAGACCATCCGTTACCCTCTCTAGGGAAATCAATCCACTCAGGATGACCAAATTCATTTCCCATAAAATTGAGGTAACCTGCGTTGATCGAAGCTATGGTTATCAAACGAATCATCTTATGCAAAGCGATGGCTCGGTCCATACGAATTGTAGTTCCTCCACAAACCTTCGACATGTGCCAATACATATCCGAGTCGGCCAAATGGAAAATCAACGTTTTATCGCCCACTAAGGCTTGATCATGACTCTCTGCGTAATTGATAGTCTTCTCATCTTGGCGATGGTTGGTCAATACCCAAAGGATATGGCCCGGCTTCCAATCTTCATCCTTGCACTCCTTAATCGTCTTGATCCAGAAATCAGGAATACCCATTGCCAAACGATAACCAAATCCAATACCACCATCTTCAATTTTAGCTGCCACACCAGGCATGCCGCTCACCTCTTCGGCTATAGTGATGGCACGAGGATTAACTTCACGAATTAACTCGTTGGCCAATGTCAAATAGCAGATTGCATCGCCATCCTGATTCAAATTATAGTAATTTTCATAACTTCCAAAGATAGAACCCATGCCATGGTCTCTAAAAATCATGGAAGTCACACCATCAAAACGAAATCCGTCAAACTTATACTCTTCCAACCAGAATTTACAATTGGAAAGAAGAAAATGGATCACCTCATTTTTACCATAATTAAAACAAAGAGAATCCCATTGTTTGTGTTCACCTCTTTCTCCTTCATGGAAATATTGATAACGAGAACCATCCAAACAACCCAAACCTTCCACCTCATTCTTCACAGCGTGAGAATGAACCAAGTCCATAATCACGGCCAAACCCATCTCGTGAGCAGCATCAATCAACTCTTTCAATTCATCAGGTGTACCGAAACGAGAAGAGGCAGCAAAAAAGTTTGAAACATGATAACCGAACGAACCATAATAAGGATGCTCCTGAATGGCCATAATCTGAACACAGTTATATCCATCCGCCTTTATTCGAGGCAACACTATATCCTTAAATTCACGATAAGAACTCACCTTCTCCTCTTCTCCAGACATACCTACATGGCACTCATAGATCAGCAAAGGAGAAACATTCGGTTTGAATTTTTTAATTTTAAATTTATAGGGACTCTTAGGGTACCAAACCTGCGCACTGAAAATCTTAGTGTTATCATCCTGCACTACTCGTTTGGCCCATGCTGGAATTCTCTCACCACAGCCACCATCCCAATAGACCTTCATCTTATAAAGATCCTCATGATGTATAGCATCCTCAGGCACTTCCAGTTGCCAAACCCCATTTTTCAATTTTTCCAACTTATATTCAGGACGCTCTTCCCAATTATTGAAGGTTCCTATTAAATAGATGCATGTAGCATTAGGTGCCCATTCACGAAAAACCCATTTCTTAGGCATTTTTTGCAAACCAAAATAAAGATAACCTGTTGCAAAATCAGATAATGACATATTGCCAGACGTAAGCTCTGACATTTTTTTTACATAATACTTGTAACGTCCATAAATAGCATCATTATAGGGTTGCAAATAGGGATCATTCTTTACCAGCTTCAACATTTCCATAAGCAATACAAGTTTTCATTTAATTAATCTAGCACAAAAAAATCTGTCACAAATAAGATAAGATAAGCATTATAACTACAAATACTTTGTCATACCTTCTATTATCATATTGACGTAAAATTACTGAATTTTTCAAACATCTCAAACATCTCATACATTTCATACATATATTAACAATTTTGTGAGAATAGGGAAATATAAGAATTTTCAAAATGGAGAAAATGGATAACAATCAGACGAATAATACAGAATTCGTGAAAACGATATCAGTTGATTCTCTTTTATGATTATCTACATCAATTTCATTCTATTCGATAAAATACCCATTTTTTGAATAAAACAGGTAGACGTAATAATGTTAATGCAAATTTGAAACTGGAAAAAGATGCATTTCAAACGATCACCCAAAGAAAGGGACGTTCTGCATCTATTCAATACACTCAATAACAGCTTCTTATATTTTCTTTTTAATTCATAAAGAAAAGCTTATCTCAACTTTTTTATAAAAAAATTAAAACGACTTCTAAACAACAGGCACTTTTATCACTATTTTTTTTGTCATACCCTCTCCTATTATCGGAGCATGAGCATCTTGTGGGAAAAAGATAACAAAATCGCCCGGAGATACCTTAAAATAAGAAGATGGGGCATCATCATACAAAATATAATCGCGTTCTTCGTTTTGAGTACGAATCTTTCCACACTCTTTTCTTGACAAATAACCCATTCGTTCACTCTTCTTTATCGGAATTTGAATGTCAATATATTTATTATGAACCTCTAAACATGCCTCCTTTTCAGAACGAAGAGCAACTTCATCTACATTCATATAAAAAGTTTCACCAGAGAAATCAAGATGTCCAGGAACCAACTGAGACAAATCTGTTTTACGAATCATTTCAAACACCTTTTTAAATAAAGGATGTAAATTTGAGTAAGTATCGATATTTTCAAGTTTATCAAGAATCATAATCTATTCGTTTTCAATTGTATAATTAAAAAATTGATTAAAGTAATACTGAGCCTTAAAAGCATCAGCCGCATACGAAACAAGGTCAATTTCAGAAGCCTTTTCATCTGTAAGATGATGTTCTACCATAAAATTTTTAAACTTAAGATATTCTACACCTTCAAAATCAGACGGGAAACCAGCAGGAACTTTTTTCAAAACCTCAGAAGCCACCATCTTTCCATTATAATATTTCAAAAAATCTGGATTTTGCAAAATAGTCTCCAACTCATCATAATTAGCATAAACGGACATTCTTACTTTCTTCAACATATCAGATTCTAACATATAAACACCCCCACTCAGCATCACATTATCCGGTTCCAAATGCAGATAATAACCTGCCAATTTACTTCTACGACCGCCTTCAGGACATATATAAGCAGCAAAATGCCTTTTATATGGAGACTTATCATTCGAAAAACGAACGTCTCGGTATATACGGTAAATACAATCTGATGGCTTCAGATATTTCACACGTTCGTCAAATTCAGCAACACGCCCTATCAGATCGGTCACTAAACGTTCAAAATCATCTTTTTCTTCTTGATACCAATTCTTATGAGCATTAAACCACTCTCGGTTATTGTTCTCTCTCAAATTAGTTAGAAATTCTAGAGTCTGTTTTACTGCCATCTCTTTTCAATAAAATGTTGATGATAAAATTAAGAATTAATTTGATACAAAAGTAAAAAGCTGTTTCCTTTTTCCACAAACTATTTTCGTAAAAAAAAATGTGATTTTTCGTTGATTCTCCGATTGAATTTTGACATTCAAACGATTTTATTCGTCAAATAAATGGCCATCTTCCTCACAAAACTTCTAAAACATCTCAAAAAACTCATCTCAAACACTTTAACCATAAAATTAAAAACCGACAAAAAAAAGTATTTCAAATTGTAATAAAATCGCCTCTTTTTTCGAATAAAAATTTGCTATTTAAATAAAATATTTCAATATTTGCATAGAAAGTATTGGTCTGACAAGAATCAAGACTTTTAATTATAGATAATATATTGAGTAGTATATTTAGGGTTACAAGAGACAATAATTCAAGAAGCCAAAAAGCTTGCTTTATTCTTTCTTAAACAGAAAAAAAAATTAGAAAATGAAATACATCTTACACACATTAGGCTTAGCTGTGTTTTTCCTCCTATCGCTATCAGGAGTTGATGCACAAGACATGAAATGGAGAGAAATCTTCAAAGAAGATTTTGGTGGAAACAATGTGAATGACCCAAGAATTGGACCTGCACTTCCTAACGAAGTTCTAGGATCCAGCATTGCTTATACTAAATACTGGCAATCAAGTGGTTATTGTCCGGTTAAATATTCTAGTGATAATCCCGATTGGCATAAAGGTAGTGACCATACATTTCTAAACGACACTACAAAAGGTTATTACGTAAGAATCAATCCTGTAAGTTCTCAAGACACAATATCTCTTTATGCACAAAAAATAACAGGTATTTGTCCTGGTGTTACATTTAGATTCAGCGCTTGGATGGCCAACCTATTAACAAACACAGCAGGACATTCAGGATTATCTCTTCCTGTTTTAAGAATAGGTATTTACGAAGACAAAGAAGCCACAACGCTTATTTCTGGTTCAGCAAAAAAGAGTCTTAACGTTCCATTGTGTGACGACAATAATTCAGAAAGTTTGGATTGGAACGAATTGTCATTGGAATTCAAGACAGAAAACAATTCTGGATTTGCCTACTTTATATTAGCAGCAGAAGCTCCTGAACAAGGAGGTTTTGACTTTGCTATTGATGACATTAAAATTGATGTGTTACAGCCTAACATTACAATCAAAAACACAGAATTTGTTTATGGAGAACCTGTTACTTTCACAGCCTCCTTTGTAAACAACGGCTTCTTCGCTGACTTGATGAATGTTAAATACAAATGGCAGAAAAGCACAGATAATGGAGTAACTTTCGCAGACATTAGCGGAAGCGAAAATTACTATAGTGCAGACAACAAATGTAGTTTCACTATCCCTAGTTTCGACAAAGAAAAAGACAATGGTATCTATAGAGTAATCATCGGTGAAGATGGTAATTTAGGAAAACCGATCTGCTCCATTCAAGAAGACATAAAAGTAAACGAAACAAAAAACAAAATGAACGTTTACTTGTGCGAACATGAAGTAAGAACTGTAGAGGGTGTTACTTTAAAAGCAGATAACATGAATGATGGCCAGATGATTTCTGCTGGCACTGAATTCACATTAGTCATCCACATCATTAAACCAACTTTAGAAACTGGAAGTGACACACTTGTCTGTGTAGGTTCTATTATTGATGGAGTTGCATATGAAACTATAGGTACTTTTGTTATAAATGATACGATAAGCTCTAAGAATTCCGGATGCGATAGTATCATCAGAAGCAATACTATTAAAGTTACAGGTCCAACTATCGAGACAAAAGCAAAAAAGAATCTTTGTGATGGAGATTCATTCGATGGTAAAACATATGACACAGTGGGCGATTATACAGTTGAAACCGAAGACGGATGTATAAAATATATACAACCTATTACTGTCAATCCTAAATATGAGCTTAATTTTACTCTTTCCTTGTGTCAAGGAGCCCAATATAACGGAAAGACATACAACACAGGTGGTACATACAATGAATCTTGGCCTCTAACAACAACAGCTGGTTGCGACAGTATCGTCAATGCAACAGTAAACGTTACGGAAAAGATTTATTCAGCACCTGATACGGTTGAGATTTGTGAAGGATCAGACACATTCACATTCCAAGGCCAAGATTATTTTGCAGCTGGTATTTATAATTTAACATCTACAACAACCAGCTTAGCTTCCGGGTGTGACAGTGTTTCAACAACACACTTGATTATCAACGCAAAATTTAGCAACAGGAACAATCCTAAAGATACATTGATTTGTTACGACTCTCAATTGTTCGGTACTATTTATCCAGAACCAACAACAACTCCAATATTGGTAAGAGATCCTCAAGTCTATAAGACAAAAACCGGTTGCGATAGCGTGGTTTACTACAATGTTACAGTATTGAAGATTCAATTAAAATTGCGAATCAAGTCTGAAAGGAACACGGTATGTAAAGGCGAGGAGGTTGAGGTTTACATCAAGGACTTGAAGCCAAGTAATACTCCATTACAATGGACTCCTGACTTAGGCGGAACAAACAGCAAGAGAAAGAACTTCACTCCTGACTCTAGCTTCGTATGTGTCGTAAAAGCAAGAAACGATATTGCGCAGTGCGAGACAACAGATACTGTAAAGATTAAAGTTAGAGAATCGCCAACTATCACTATTGATTCTCTTGACGAGAAAGAGAATGTAGTTCAGTATTCCGTTACAGGAGGAACTCCTAAATACACTATCTTTCTTGACAAAAATGAGATAGGAAACTCAGAAACTGGTGAAGTTAGAAATTCTGCAATCGGTAATCATAGACTTATTGTAAGAGATTCGAACAATTGTACAGATAACAAGATATTCGCTATTAACCCAATTCCTATCACTCCAAGCGGAGTATTCACACCAAATGGAGATGGAATCAATGATACTTGGCAAATTGAAAACATTGACGTATATCCAAAGTCAACTGTCAACATTTACGATAGAGACGGAAAGTTACTTGCCGAGTACAAAGGCTATGACAACGATAACGGTTGGGATGGAACATACAACGGCAAATTATTGCCTTCTTGCGATTACTGGTACGAGATAATACTTGTAGAAGCCGACAGACAATATGTAGGACATTTCACTCTGGTCAGAAACTGAAAAAACAAAATACTTTTACGAAAACAAGAGGCTCTCAACAGCCTCTTGTTTTGTTTTATAAATAGACATCAAAGAATTATTTCATGAAATCAAATTACCGGGTCAGTAGAAATTTAGTGGGGAAAGAAATATCATAAAAAACCAAGTATCAACGTTTCTATACCATGGAAACAAAACAACTAATAGCGTTGGCAGAAGTAGT
>JALNVE010000163.1 GCA_023227695.1 Paludibacteraceae bacterium | reverse complement strand
TCTCCACAGGGCAACTGGAAAGAGGGAGATTTTCTCTTCTCTTTCTGCTCTGAAAAATATTTTTTCTACCTGACCCATTTTTTTCCTCCTCAAGTTGCATTATCAATTTGAATCCCCGTTTTAAATAAATTATCAGATCCTAATATAATATAAATGGTAGAAAAAATAATTGAAACAGGAATAAACTCTGCTACAAAAACTACGATATCACTCCCCAATTAACGGTTTGGCGGGCAAGGCTGTTGAGCTGTTTGTTCATGACAAAATTCTTTTCGAAAGAGAGGTCGGGATCTTCGTCGAGCACCTCTTGGGCTAGGTCTCGCGCTTTTTGGAGAATCTGTCCGTCGGTAGCCAGGTTGGCAATCTTCAGGTTAAATGGAATGCCGCTCTGCTGCGTTCCCTCCAAATCGCCGGGACCACGCATCTTCAGGTCGGCCTCCGAAATTTCAAATCCGTCGTTGGTCTGCACCATGATCTCCAGGCGCTGACGGCTCTCCTTAGACAGTTTAGGCGAAGAGAGCAACACACAGTAAGACTGGTCGGCACCACGGCCTACACGTCCACGCAACTGGTGCAGCTGGGATAGTCCGAAACGCTCAGCACTCTCGATAACCATCACAGAGGCATTCGGCACATTCACGCCTACTTCAATCACCGTCGTAGCAACCAGAATCTGCGTCTGACCCGACACAAAAAGCTGCATCTGCTCCTCCTTCTCGGCTGGTTTCATCTTTCCGTGAACCATACTGATATGGTACTGCGGTTCGGGAAAGATCTCCTTCATCTTCTCATAACCGGTCTCTAAATTCTGGTAATCAGATTTCTCCGACTCCTGAATCAACGGATAAACAATATATGCCTGGCGACCTCCGGCAATCTCTTTCTTCAAGAAATCGTACAAACCTACCCTCTTCGTATCGAAACGGTGGAAGGTCTGCACAGGCTTACGGCCTGGAGGCAACTGGTCTATCACGGAGACATCCAAATCGCCGTAGAGCGTCATGGCCAACGTTCTCGGGATAGGCGTTGCCGTCATGACCAAGACGTGAGGACGCTGCGTATTCTTGTTCCACAAGCGGGCACGTTGCGCCACACCAAAACGGTGCTGCTCATCAATAATCACCATTCCCAAATTGGAGAAGACCACATTGTCTTCCAACAAAGCGTGAGTTCCAATCAGGATTTGGATCTCGCCATTGGCAAGTGATTCTAAGATAGACGAACGCTCCGACTTCTTCGTGCTTCCGGTAAGCAGTTCGACCCGAACACCCAACGGTTCCAACATCTGAGTGACAGACTCATAGTGCTGTTGCGCCAAGATCTCAGTAGGTGCCATCAGGCAAGCCTGGTAGCCGTTATCGAGCGCCATCAGCATGGTCATGAGAGCCACAAGGGTCTTTCCACTTCCCACATCGCCCTGAAGAAGACGGTTCATCTGTTTGCCGCTGCCTGCATCGACACGAATCTCGCGGATCACACGCTTCTGGGCATCCGTCAGATCGAACGGAATATGTTCCTTATAGAAAGTGTTGAAATAGTAGCCGATCTTCGAAAATACAAATCCACGGAAACGCTGGGAACGAATCCTCGTAGTACGAAGAATATTCAGCTGAATATAAAAAAGCTCCTCCAACTTAAGGCGATATTGGGCATTTCGTAAAGCCTCATCATCCTTAGGAAAATGGATTTTCACCATCGCATCGTGGAGGTACATCAATCCACATTTTTGCAGGATATGGGCAGGCAGGGTCTCTGGCAGTTTATAGTTGCCAATGGCTTGGAATATATTGAGCATGATCTTCTGGATGACTTTCGACGTCAAGAAGCCAGACTTCATCTTCTCCGTTGTGTTGTACAAGCCTTGCAAGCCGCCCATCATCAGTTTGGAGGCGGCCTCGTTCATCGTCTCCATCTCGGGATGAACCATGTTATAACTACCATTAAAGGCAGACGGCTTTCCGAAAGCGACAAACTCCTGTCCTACCTTGTATTTGTCCATGACAAACTTCACACCCTTGAACCAAACGAGTTCTATCGTATCCGTACCATCAGAGAAGGTGGCGGTGAAACGCTGTTTGCGGTGCTCTCCCACGCAGCTGACAGAGACAATCGTACCCTTTATCTGCACGTATGAAGAGGAAGACTCAATCTCCCTAATCTTGTAGAAACGGCTGCGGTCCACATATCGATAAGGAAAATAGTAGAGCATATCCTCATACGTGGATACCCCTATCTCACTCTTCAGAAGAGCCGCCTTTTTGGGTCCGACTCCCGGAAGATATGTCATCTCTTTTGAAGCTAATTCAGACAAGACAAATTCTCCTTATAAAATGTTTTTATACTAAAACCTCTGCGACCTTCAAGTCGAAAGGCGTTGTTATCTTCATATTTTCACGGTTGCCCGGAGTGAGCACGATGGGATGACCATCCGCCTCAACCACACTGGCATCGTCTGTAAAGAGCGGACTAAACTCCTGCTTGTATGCCGATTTCAGCACTGAAGTAAGGAATACCTGAGGTGTCTGCACCAACTTGAAGGCAGAACGGTCCTTTGCTACACTTCCATTCTCCGTCAGCTGACGGATGGAATCAACGGCATCAATCACTGGCACAGCCGCACCCGAACGCGCAGCCTCATCAAAAACCGCTGCAATGGTCTCGGTACTGACAAACGGACGCACACCGTCGTGCACAGCCACCAAAGCCTCCTCGCCGTAAGGAACGACAGCCAAGGCATTGTTTACCGAATGGAAACGGGTCTCACCTCCTTTTGCCACCTTGATTCGTGAAGCCAAGGCAAACGAGTACTCTTTGCACAAGTTGTTCCAATAGTCCATTTGGGCAGCAGGAAGAGCCAAAACAATCTGGATTGCTTCGTCATAACGGACGAAAGCCTCTATAGTCCTCATCAACAAAGGTTTCCCCTTGACGGGAATAAACTGTTTGGGCATTTCGGCATTCATCCTCAGACCTTTTCCGCCTGCTACGATAATCGCATACTTCTTCATTTGAATATAGGATTCTTTTTAGAATCCAAAAATAACAAAAAATCCTATTAGTCTGATAAGTTGGTTGCTTTGCAAGCAAAAAAACGCCCCCGAAAAATCGGAGGCGTTATATAAATCTCGGTCAAGCCGATCTAAAATCAAAATGCTTTGATGATAGCACAGAAGTCTTCTACATTCAAAGAAGCACCACCGATCAAACCACCGTCGATGTTTGGCTTAGAGAACAACTCAGGAGCGTTTGAACCCTTGCAAGAACCTCCGTAAAGGATTGAAGTGTTCTCAGCAACTTCCTTACCGTATTTGTCAGCGATAACTGAACGGATGTAAGCGTGGATCTCTTCAGCTTGATCAGAAGTAGCAGTCTTACCTGTTCCGATAGCCCAGATTGGCTCGTATGCGATAGTAATCTTAGCGAAGTCCTCAGCAGAAAGGTTGAATACAGAACCTTCCAACTCAGCCTTACAAACAGCGTTCTGCTTGTTAGCCTCACGCTCTGCCAAGCTCTCTCCGATACAGAAGATCACCTTCAAACCGTTAGCCAAAGCCAAAAGAACTTTCTCCTTCAAGATCTCTGGAGTTTCGTGATAGTACTCACGACGCTCAGAGTGACCTAAGATTACATATTCAGCACCAGTTGATTTAACCATGGCTGCAGAAACTTCACCTGTATAAGCGCCAGATGCCTTGTCAGCACAGTTCTGAGCTGAAACTGCGATCTTCTTAGTGTCGATAGCAGCAGCTACGCTTGCCAAGTGAATAAATGGAGTACCGATGACAACGTCGCAATTAAGAGATTTTCCCTTCAATGCTGCGTCCAAACCTTTTGCTAAATCCAAACCTTCTTGCAAAGTTTTATTCATCTTCCAGTTTCCTGCTACAATATTCTTTCTCATTGTATTACTGAATTTAATTGTGAAAATATTATGTTATTAAAAAAATATATTCTTAGAAACAAGTTCATTAAGCCTGCGCGTTTGATTCCTTAGCTTTCTTATCCAAGAACTTAGAAACCAACTTATCAAAAAAGTAAATAAGTATCAGAGGAATAATGAAGGCGATGATTGACAAGATAACGACTCTCGTCTTATCAGGAGCCTGAACAACGCCATGAACAGACTGTTCCAATGGTTTATCGAATGTAGGAATATTCTTGTTACTCCATTTATTGACAATAACACCGTTCTTAATCAATACCAATCCTGGATTAGAACGAATAATAGTCTTCAATGTGATTTCATCTGTATTGACAAATGGATATTCAGCACTAGCCTCAACAATGTACTCACGCATCTCTCTTGATTCCAAACCAGTTGAAGTGAAGCCATAGAAACGATAACCATGTTCACGGGCAAATTCATATGCGGCATTAATTTTCTTGCGGTTGCTTGTATTGGCTCTATCTACACGATAAGAAACCAACCAGAATGTGTAACTGGTATCAGCCAAGACATCTTCCAAGATATCACCCTCATCCGGATCTTCCATTGTCAAGTCGTGGATTGGCGGTTCATAACCCTCTTTTATCAAGACACTCTTCTGGTCTACGAACTTCCAAGTTGTATCGTCTTTTGTTGGATAATTCTCCAATGTAAACTCTTTCTGAACTCCATTTTTCTCGTAAATGAAAGTCACATCGTAAACTGGCTTTTCTGCGCCTTCTGGATACTCCATTGATTTAGCAATCTCTGTTCCATTCTTATATGGACGGAAATCTATAATTGGAAGATTGTAGTAGCAATAAGCAGAAATGGCAATAGCAAAGAATCCTGAATAGATGGAGATCAACCACTCGGTACGCTGAGTGAACAAGGATGGGCTGTGCTTACGCCAAACGAAAACAATGATGGCCATCGTGATGAACACCACATTTTTCCAGAAAGTTGCCCAGTTGCTTATCTTCAAAGCATCACCAAAACAACCACAATCGGTTACCGGATTGTACAGAGCTATATAAAGGGTCAACGGCGTCATAACGCACATGAAAACCAATGTCAAGAAAGAGGTAGAACGGATATTTGCGCCAAGAAGCATACATATACCCAAAAGGAATTCCAAAGAAGATAAAATCACCGCAGCTATAAGAGCTATCGGGATGAAGAAGTCCATACCGAAAACGGTAAGATAATCTTCAATTTTATAAGTACCACCTAGCGGGTCAACAGCCTTTGCATAACCCGAAAAAATAAATACAATACCCAACAATATACGGCAAACAAGCACCGTAATCTTTCTAAACTTATCATTTTTTAGAAAATCCAACGTAAGAAAATCCAACATAATAATTATTTAAAGAGTTAGTATTATTTATCTTTTTTTGCTTTCTCTGCCTCGTCAATCTTAATCAATCCGAAAACGGAATAATTAATCATATCCATATAGTTGGCATCAATACCTTCAGAGATCAAAGTCTTGTTACAGTTGTCTTCAATCTGTTTGGTACGGCACAACTTCATCAAAATCAAATCGGTGTAAGAGGTAGTACGCATGCTACGCCAAGCCTCATCATAATCATGGTTTTTGGCCAACATCAACGTACGTGTCTTATCCATATACTCGTCATAAAGCTGAGTAGCACGGTTTGGATCCATGTCTACCTCATCGGCAGCACCCAAATCCAACTGGATCAGACCAATGATTCCGTAATTGACTATTCCGATCAATTCAGAACGGATGCCCTCATCAATCAAGGCCTCCTTCTTAGTCTCAATACTACGTATACGATTAGCTTTTATGTAGATTTGGTCAGTTATAGAACAAGGACGCATGATACGCCAAGCTGTACCGTAATCGTGAAGTTTTTTTGTATATATATCGCGACAATCGGCTATAACCTTGTCAAATTGCTCTTCAGTTTTCACCATGAAATAGTTTTTTGAATTACAAAATTATCACTTTTTTGACTGATATGAAAATTAGAAAGACAAGAAAATGATCAAATATTTATTATTAAAGTGAATAAGTTATAAAAAACGAAAATCTATTATCGAAAAGAGCATTTTAGAACGAAGTTTTAATAATTACCTTTGCAAAAGAGAAATACACTCATATAAAAGATGAAATATTCAATCAAAATAGCATTGACGCTTTTCTTCTTCCTCTCTTTTGCTTCTTTAGCACAGGCAATCAACGGAGACGGAAGTAAAGAATCGCCCTTTCAAATAAAATCATTGGCCGACTTTCTGAAATTCAGGGATACTGTCAATCATGGATTTTGCAATGCGGATGCGGTACTTTTAACAGACATAGACCTCAGTAGTGTATGTTACAAGGATACCGTCAATGAAACAGAGGTTCAGTGGCTTCCTATTGGCGACTGGACAGCAGCTTACCGAGGCAATTTTAATGGAGACGGACACGTTGTCAGAAACATCTATGTGAATTCGGATGTAGAGTGTTTCCGTGGAGTTTTTGGTCTTACAAGGAATGCGCATATCAGAAACTTAGGTGTTGAAACCATCTACATACATGGCGGATATTATACAGGAGGGCTCATCGGGCAAGCAGACAGCTGCACCATCACTAACTGCTACACACAAGGTTATGTATACGGTTATTTCACTGCTGGAATGATCGGAGAATGTTCCAACTCAAAGGTTACAAACTGTTACTCGGTCTGCACTTCCGAAGGCAATTACCACGGAGCTCTATTGGGCTACATCAATAACGAGAACTGCACTATCAGTCATTGCTACTACGACCCTGCCTTTACAAGCGTAGGAGACGGAAGGAATTATGGTGTTGTAACGGCAAAAAGCACTGAAAGCTTCAAGAACGGAGCAGTTGTAGAACTCCTCAACGAATATGTAACTTCATACGGCGGTGACTCCCTTTTATTTTGGCACCAAGATGAAGGAGAAAACGCTCTTCCCAGATTAGGCGCAACAAGCGAGGTCAAAAACATACCGAACGAAGAGGATGGGCTAACTCCATACCTCATAGGTGATGAGCTTTATCTGCATGCATCCAACAAAGGGATAGTCACTCTAATTGACATAAACGGGAAGTTGGTCTGTCGAAAGCATTACGAAAAGGGCGAAAACCACATCGGAACCTTACCGAAAGGTTGTTATATTTTAAACGGGAAGAAGATTGTAATACAATAAGGAGAAACCCATAGATACAAAACAACCCACGAATGAACTAAAATAGTCAATTCGTGGGCCACTTATTTTATCTAACTGTCACGTCCTGAAATAGCGTTACAACAAAAAAGTAACGAATATGAAAGGAAAAGAAAGACAGTACGTTAGACGTTCACAAAAAGACTACCCGATGAG
>JALNVE010000162.1 GCA_023227695.1 Paludibacteraceae bacterium | reverse complement strand
AGTCGCCTGTTGTTGTGAATTATGCAACCGGAGGCGATGCCCCCGGCTATTCCTATTTAGCCGCCTTCGCGGCTATTTAAAACTGCACGTTTTCAGAACCAATTTTTGAGCACCCTAGCTGAAAGCCCAGCAGAGAATATCCTTGGGCAACGCCCTAGGCCTGTGCGGTGAGGACAAATAATTGGACAATCATAATCTCTGATCACGTCCACCTGTTTTATGAGATTGATCCTAATTCGTGTTTAAAGGTTCTCTGTTTAGTGTAAAAAAAGAAGGGCCACGTAAAATACGCAGCCCTTCTATTCAATATAAAAAAAGATTATGCCATTAGTGGCAGTTTGTTCTGATTCAATAACTTAATTGCTGAAATGAGGTCTTTCGTTGCTGATTTGTAAATTTCTATACCGCTCTCGGCTACTGAAAACAAATCTATGTCTTTCAATGAAACGATTCCTTCGACACCTAACTTTTTTGCTGCATCAGTAAAGTTGTTTGCAACTTCTTCTGCTGATAGAGAATTCCACTGTATCTGATGCGTTACCGTATCATAAATACATACAAAATTCTTCATTCTGTCCGAAATAGTGAATTTGCGGACATCATCGTTCTGTACTGGAAATAAAACCTTCATGTTTGACTTAATTATTAGTTTTTTAGTTTATTACATAATATATATAACATTGGGGAGTCTCTTTCTCCTCCGAACGTTATAAAAACAAACGACATGCCAAACTTTGTTAAAAAAATAATTTAACATAAAGGTTTTCACCATCAAACTTCTAAGATTGTAATAAAATACTAAAAATCAAACTAATAAACTCATTCAAGCATCATACTAATATAAGGATAAGTTACCTCCTCTATTCCTAATTGTGATTTTTTCCCCAATATTGCCTCTGTAAACTGCGATATATCCATGGAAATGAGGTTTTCTGGCCTAGTAACTGACTCCTCCAACTTATGGAAAGCACCATTTTCAACCCTATACACACCCCGATTTTCGGCAATCTGATTATCTAAAATCTCCACAGCAAAACTTGCTGTAGGATATTCTTTTACGTAAACATTTAGCAACTGAGAAACATTCGTAACACGTGCCATAGCAAATGGAACGCCTTGCTCCTTGTTATCTGGCGTTACCGTACGAATAGTCAACTCTTGGCAATCTATATGATTGGAGAAAAGATAGCAATAAACATTGGCACTCAAAGCCTCGTTATCTGTCATCAACTCCTTGATCTGAAAATTCGTATCTTCCTTTAAAACAAGTGCTAAGCCACTGATTCCCTTTGAAAAGGAATCGCGAACAATCAACATTTTTCCTCCATCGTTATAAAGGTCGTCCAAGACATCCATCCAATCTTCGTAGGTATGCACAACACAAAGATCACGCTCACACTCGCTTTTATTGAAGTAAGAATAAATCTCATTGAAATTGCATTTTTTGTCCCACTCCTCCACATAATGATCGTCAGATACACAACGCTTGTTGTTCGCCAAATCTTCGCGGGTCAAAACTTGCTCATACTTCTCAAAGACCGTAATAAAACCCGATTTCGCATAAAAATCAAACAAATTTTCCGTTGCAGGAATAAGCGTTGCTATATCTACATTGCGTTGATTTAAGGTCACCAGAGCCTCTTGCATCAGGTTTGAGCTGAGCCCTTTGCCTCGACTCTCTTTCTGCGTACAGACGCCTGCGATATAAGCACTCTCCAGATGATTATTTCCATAGGTCATTTTGTAAGGCATCAGTTGCATGGCCGTAACTATTTCGCCGTTATCAAAGCCCACTAACGTGTTGCTGCGTTTATATTTTCGCGAGAAAAAAAACTGAACAAAAGCCTCGGTATCAGAGAAACAGTTTCTCCATAAATCCATAACACGGTTCTTCACCTCAGCATCCTCTTCCGAGATATTCACCTCCGAAGTATCGCTAATGATCGCCACATATTTCTCCAACAAAATGGAAGGCAAATAAGAGAGTTTAGCCTTGCGAAGACCCTCTATTCCCAAATCTTCCTCCCTATTCACAAAGGTATATTTCTCTGGAATATGAGAAGAAAACATCTGATTGATAACGGAATACAACCCTTCTATATTGGCATCGGCCTTTTCCACATGAACACAGAAGGTATCCTCGTTGATCGGCGAGCCAAAACTGAATGCAACAATACGTCCATCCACCCTAATGGCACCGCCCATGCCACCAAGCTTTTCAAAATTCTTAAGCGCAAGAGTCATCGAACGACTCTCATTCAAGAGTGTCTCATAATCAGACACGGTATTGTCGGCCCGCCAACGCTCCTCCACCTCCAGGCACTCTGGAATAAGATCGGGCGTCAGTTCCACATATTCGTAATTGTACTTATTTGTAAACTTGTTCACATGGTTGCGTTTGGACTGGTATCGTTTGCCCTTAAGAGCAGCCAGGTCCAATCGACGGTAGATATAATCAAAATAGTCGCGCTTGCTGATGTAATGGAATCTATCTGGCAAAATACGGTCGAGTTGCTGTTTCTCATCCAAAGTAACGCCCATCAAGCAAAGATCCTTCTCACCGTTCTGTATAGCATCCTGAAGCATGATGTCCAAAATGGAACGCACATCTCCATCTCCCAACGGGAACATATAACCCAAACAACCATCATCAAACTTAAAACGAAGGATGAGAAAATCATTTACAATAGCATATTCACTATGATAAAAAAACTGCCAGCTACAGATGTTCATCACGGCAAAATCACAGTTTTGTGACGTTGTTTTACAAGTAAATGCAGCTATTTTTTCTTTATCTTCTACCGAAATTGGCTTAAACTCTATCTTCATATATTTTTTCAAAATTGGAAATTTTCACGAGGTGAAGTTTTACACACCGCCCTTTTTGCTCTTTTTTTCGCAAATATAAAAGATTTTCGAATTAAAAGAGCCGCTTATTTATCGACAAAACAAAATCGTTACTCACCTTACTTTTTTTGATTATAGACATTTCAAACGAGAATCAAAAAAAAAGATAAACGAGCAACAAAACATCTCTATTCTACCACTTTGGCTGGCAATCCCCATTTCATAATTTTTGAAATGTAAGGGATGATGCACATTGCCATTTTCCGATGTCCGCTATAGGTTGGATGACGAACAGGTCCAAGGTCTGGTTCCTCTTCCATCATCTCCTCGTAAAGAGCCATATAGTAGACATTCTCATCTGTCTTACTCAAATCATCCACAAGGCGTTTCATGTAACTACGCGAAGGTTCTCCAGCCAACGGCGCAATAAAGAGCACAGGCACATTGCCGTACTTTTCGCGAACAATCTTGAGCCAACTGCGGTAAGCACCCGTAAACTCAGCCTCACTCGGTTTGGGAGCCTGCGAATAATCATTCGTACCCAAACTGATGCAGACCAACTGTGGTTTAACGCTGAAATCCCATTGTTCTTCCTCTTCGTCCAACACTCTGGAGAAGCGGTGCAGCATGCAGACTTTAGAGACCGTAACCGTATCGTCCCAATTTTTCACAATGCCTTGTCCCGAATGGGAAGTCAGCATATAATCGGCATTGAAATAGCGAGAAATGATGGCACCGTAACTATGGTTGGCATCAGCCGTACGGGGATCATAGGGATGGTCAATCTCGTTACTCTCCGTTCCATATCCACAGGTGATGGAGTTACCCACAAACTCAATCAAACGTTGAGGTCTGGAAGTAACTGGCATCAACTTAGCCCCTTTGTCCAAAATGAACGAATAAATAGTGATTTTACCTGTTATTCCTTCATTTCGTTTTTGGAACATCAACATGTGTTCGCCCTTCTTCAAGCCCTTCGCCAAAACAAGCTGAACACGTTTCTTATCGAGTGATACCACTGCCGTCTGTTTCCCGTCAATGTAGACGTTAAACTCCTCAAAAGCAATATCCTCCGCATCGATAGCGACGGATGTTCCTGTAAAGCGCGTACGCAGATAGACACCCGCCCAATCGTAACGCACCTTACCGTCGTCCAACTTCTTTACACGACCCACATAATCAACAGACGGGGCATTAGCCTTATACACCTCATTATCTGAGGCAAAAACACTTATTGTCGACATCATTATCATAATGAAAAACGAAAATATCCTCATATTTTATTTTTTTACAGTTTTAGAAATTCTCAATAAAATAACATCCTGAGCAGGAACTGTAGCCTTGAATTTTTTCGTAGCCTTACCCCAGTTTTTCTTCTGCCAAACATCACGCAACGTGTATTTATCTTTCGAAGTGTCGATGCTTAATTTAGAGAGATCGTCCGTTACACGGAAATCGTTCCAGTCTAACTCAACTGCACGAGGTTCTTTTCCTCTGTTCAAGAAACAGAGCGCCCAATCGCCGTTAGCAAGGGGCTTGAGCCATGTCTCCAAATCTCCATCCTTCGCTTTGCGGAACCCCTGGATACCCAAAGAATCCTGATTGATAGCAATAGCTTCACGGTTGGTCAAAATTTCCAAAGTCTCTTGGCTCATGTTGCGGATATCATTTCCTGCAATCAGCGGAGCGGCTAACATCACCCACATGGAGAAATGGGCACGGTCTTGGTTAACTGGCATACCGTTACCAACTTCCAACATATCAGGGTCATTCCAATGTCCGGGACCTGCATATTGTCTCAAGCCATCCTGTTTGTCCAAAATCTGCATCACACCGAAAGCCTGCCAAGTGCCGTGCTCTTTTATGCAGTCGAAGCAGTTGAATATATCTCCCGTAGTACGCCACATGTGACCAACAGAAGGACCCCACTCCCATGGTTTGTTGTTTCCCCATTCGCACAAGCTGAAGAGAATGGGTCGGCCTGCAGCCATGATGGCCTCGGCCATGGTTGTATATGCGCCTTGCGCATTCAAGCCTTCGGTATCGCACCAATCATATTTCAAATAATCAATGCCCCATTTGGCATACTGCAACGCATCCTGATACTCATGTCCGCGCGAAGCCGGCTGATGCGCACAGGTCGTATTGCCCGCACACGAATAGATCCCCAGCTTCAAACCCTTCGAATGCACATAATCGGCCAAGGCTTTTATGCCCGAAGGGAAATGTTCGGAATTAGGCTGAATGAAACCCAGACTATCGCGCTTTCCATGCCAGCAATCGTCCATCACAACATACTCATAACCAGCATCTCGCATACCGGTAGCGACCATTGCATCGGCAATTTCGCGAACCATCTGTTCATTTAAGTTACACTGGAATTTATTCCAACTGTTCCAACCCATTGGCGGAGTTTTGGCTAAATTTGGATCTTTCTGCGCTAAAGCAACCATAGGCAAAAGCAAAGCAGAAGTCAACGCTCCCACTTTTAAATATCTTTTAAAATCCATGCGAATACATTTTAATTCATAAATATGAAATTCACAAATCAATCTATAAGTAAATCCAAATGAAATATTTCTGACAGTTCGTCTTATTTTTCCTCGAATCCTTTTAAACAAAAATACAATAAATAAGGAGATTTCCAGTAAAATAACATTGGCAATAACATCATTTGATGAAAAATAGAAATGAACGGCATACGATTTGCTTACACATAAGTAGTTTTATGCAAACAAAAAAAACAACAATGAGAACTATTCTTTGGAAATTCATCTTATCTTCTTTTTTCCTTTGTGTATTAAGCAGCCAAGCATTTGGTTATTACGACCAATCCACAACAGAAGACGCTTTTCACGAAGAACCCTTGCAAGCAAGTGCTGGTTATCACAAGGGAAATTTATATCTACAATTGTATGTTGACCCGGTTCAATATCCTTCCATCGAAAAGATCACGATTTCATTAAAATCAGAAGAAGTAAAATCTTATCAATCAGATTCTTGCATACCCTACTACGATCTAAACGATTTCTTATTCTTAGACCACGATAATGATTTCAGAGCAAAATTCACTAATTTTGAAATTCTTGCAAAGAAAAGAGTATACGAAACAGGTTATCTGATCATCTTCAATTCGTTCGAAGAAAAAACAAATAAATTCACCGTTCAAGCAACACTGTCAGTCAAAAAAGCTAACGGTGACTTAATGGAAGTCGTAAAAGAATTAAAACTCGAAGAGGTCAGCACTAATAAAAAGAAATAAAGTCAGATTCAAACATCACACGCACAATAAAAATGGTAAAAAGTTCAGTTCAAAAAGTTTTTATTCTGTCATTCCTGATAGCACTGCCCTTCATGGCATCTGCGCAAGATATTCTCATCGAAAAAGATAATTTTCCAGATAAAAAATTCAGAGATTTCATTCTCAGTCAGGATTTTGGACAAAACGATACCATCTCTTTAGATGAGATTGAAAACATAAAAGAGATGGATTGCAGTAACCTTGACATCAAAGACTTAAAAGGAATAGAGTTCTTTACTGCTTTGGAGAAACTGAATTGTTCACAAAACAAAATCAAAAATCTAAATGTGACCTCAAACAAGGCTTTGAACCGGCTCATTTGTGAAGAAAATATTTTGGAACAATTAGATTTAAGCAATCTTTCGAATTTGGTCGTTTTAGATTGCCATAATAACAACTTGGAAACGTTGAAATTAGGCAATTGTACCGCTTTAAAAGATTTGGAATGCGACCACAATTTACTAGAAACACTGAATGTGAGCGACTGTGACAACCTAATAAAACTTTGGTGTAACGACAATAAAATAAAGACGTTAGATTTAGGAGAAAACGCGATCTTGACTCATTTGACTTGCAAAAACAACCCGATGACAAGTCTGATTGTAAATGACTGCAAATCATTGAAAAGTTTGGATTGTCAGTCCTGCAAATTGACAGATTTAAATGTTGGTAATTGCATTCAACTTGAAAATCTGAATTGTGCAAACAACGCAATTGCTAATTTAGACATAAGAAATTGCATAAATCTAAAACGCTTATGTTGCTTGAATAATGACAAACTAACTCAATTGGATTTGAAAAAAAACATCAATCTAATTGATATGAATTGCAAAAACTGCAGATTGGCAAGTCTAAATGTCAAAGATTGCAAGAAGCTTGTCAAACTAAATTGCGAACAGAACATTCTCCTTGAATTAATGGTTGACAGCTGCACATCTTTGAAAGAGTTGAACTGCAAAGGTCAAGGACTTCAGGAATTGAATTTGGTCAATTGCATTGCTTTGGAAACCTTGGATTGCAGCAACAACAAAATCAACTTATTGAATCTCAACAACAACATTAAACTAAAGGAGTTGATATGTTCTACTAACCAACTGCCTCAATTGGACATAGTCAAATGCATTAATTTAAAGACTTTGGCTT
>JALNVE010000161.1 GCA_023227695.1 Paludibacteraceae bacterium | reverse complement strand
TAATACTCTTTTGAACAACTCCTAAAGCTAGAATTTATGGGACTTAAGAACAAGTCTCAGCCTGCATTTTGACCTATAGAGAATAAATGGTGTGTTTTTAGCCTGCATTTTGACCTATAGGTCATAAAAAAGCTCTTTGTTTCTCTTTAAAATCGCAAACTTTACCCTTCAAAATCACCTCTTCCAACTTTTCCCTATAATATGATACGCCTATCTAATAAAAAATTCCTAATTTTGCATGTTAAAAACAACGAAAGATTTTCTAAAATAATTAGATAAAAATGGAATTGGCAAGCAAATACAACCCGTCCGACGTAGAGTCAAAATGGTATCAATACTGGTTGGAGAACGGCTTCTTCAAATCGAAACCCGATGGCCGCGAACCCTATACAATCGTAATCCCACCACCTAATGTAACCGGTGTGTTGCACATGGGACACATGTTGAACAATACCATTCAAGATATCCTCGTGCGTCGTGCGCGTATGCTTGGCAAGAATGCCTGCTGGGTTCCTGGTACCGACCACGCCTCTATCGCAACTGAGGCCAAAGTAGTGAATAAACTGGCTCAAGAGGGAATCAAGAAGACTGACCTCACCCGCGACCAGTTTTTGGAGCACGCTTGGGAGTGGACTCACAAACACGGCGGCATCATCCTTGAGCAATTGAAGAAATTGGGTGCATCTTGCGATTGGGACCGTACTGGTTTCACCATGGACGAAACCCGCAGCAAGAGCGTTCTCAAAGTTTTCTGTGACCTTTACAGTAAAGGCCTCATTTACCGCGGTGTACGTATGGTAAACTGGGACCCTCAAGCTCTTACAGCCCTCTCCGACGAGGAGGTTATCTACAAGGAGGAGCACGGCAAACTCTATTATCTTAAATATTATTTGGCCGAAGACAACGGCACAGGCGAGACTGGCGCAGAGGGCGAAATTGTTCACCGCGATGCTAAAGGCCGCTACGCTGTAGTTGCCACTACCCGTCCTGAGACCATCATGGGAGATACCGCTATGTGTATCAACCCTAAGGATACTAAGAACAGATGGTTGAGCGGCAAGAAGGTGATCGTTCCTTTGGTTAACCGTGTCATCCCTGTCATTGAGGACGAATATGTCGACATCGAATTCGGTACTGGTTGTTTGAAGGTTACTCCTGCTCACGACGTAAACGACTACATGCTCGGCGAAAAATACAATCTACAGACCATCGATATCTTCAACGACAACGGATCCATCAGCGAGGCTGCCGGACTTTACGTTGGCAAAGACCGTTTCGAGGTTCGTAAACAGATTGAGATCGACCTTCAGAACGGAGGCCTTCTTGAAAAAGTAGAGGCTTACACCAATAAGGTAGGTTATTCAGAAAGAACCAACGTGGTTATCGAGCCTAAGCTCTCCATGCAGTGGTTCTTAAAGATGGAACATCTTGCCAAGATCGCCTTGGAGCCCGTTATGAAAGACGAGTTGAAGTTCTATCCTCCAAAATACAAGAACACATACCGTAACTGGTTGGATAATATCAAAGACTGGTGTATAAGCCGTCAGTTGTGGTGGGGTCACCGTATCCCAGCCTACTTCTTGCCAGAAGGCGGATATGTTGTAGCTGAGACGCCAGAGAAGGCTTTGGAACTTGCTAAGCAGAAGAGCGGCAACGCTTATCTCAAAATTGAGGATTTGCGCCAAGACGAAGACTGCTTGGATACATGGTTCTCTTCTTGGTTGTGGCCTATCTCATTATTCGACGGAATCAACAACCCTGGCAACGAGGAGATCAAATATTACTATCCAACAAACGACTTGGTAACAGGTCCGGATATCATCTTCTTCTGGGTAGCACGTATGATCATGGCAGGTTACGAGTTTGAAGGACAAATGCCTTTCAGAAACGTTTACTTCACTGGTATCGTTCGTGATAAGTTAGGTAGAAAGATGTCAAAATCTCTCGGAAACTCACCTGATCCATTGGAATTGATCGAGAAGTTCGGTGCCGACGGAGTTCGTATGGGTATGATGCTCTCCGCTCCTGCCGGAAACGACATTTTGTTTGACGAGGCTCTCTGCGAACAAGGACGTAACTTCAACAACAAGATATGGAACGCCTTCCGTTTGGTTAAGGGATGGAATGTTGACGAGAAGTTGGCTCAACCAGAATATGCTAAGATTGCTACAGACTGGTTCCAGGAGCAATTGAACAAGACCATCATTGAGATCAACGACTGCTTCGAGAAATATCGTATCAGCGAAGCTTTGATGGCAGTCTATAAACTCTTCTGGGATGAGTTTTCATCTTGGTACTTGGAGATGGTGAAGCCTGCTTACCAACAGCCAATCGACAAAGCAACATACGACATCACGCTCTCATACTTTGAGGTCCTTATCAAGTTGTTACACCCATTCATGCCGTTTATCACGGAGGAGCTTTACCAAGCCATCAAAGACCGTGACGACAAGGACAGCATCATGGTAAGCTTGGTTCCAAAAGCAACAGAGTACTGCGAGAAGACCATCAGCAAGATGGAGGTTAGCAAAGAGATCATCGCCGGAATCCGTAACATCCGTGCTGAAAAGGGAATCTCTCCAAGAGAGGCCTTCAGTATGTACTACAAAGGCGATTACTGTGAGAAAAACAACTCCATCATTGAGAAGCTTGCCAACATCGACAAGATTGAAGAGGCAAAGAGCGCACTCAACGGTGCAACTGCTTCCATCATGGTAGGAACCATCGAAATCATGATTCCACTTGGAAACAACGTCAATGTTGCAGAGGAGACCAAAAAGATGGAAGAAGAGATCAAGTACCTTGAAGGTTTCTTGATTTCTGTTGATAAGAAGTTGGGCAACGAGAAATTTGTGGCCAACGCAAAACCTGAAGTCGTAGAGAATGAGCGTAAGAAGAAGGCCGATGCCAAAAGCAAAATCGCTACTTTGAAGGCCAACATTGAAAAATTGAAATAACGAGGATTAATCCTTTAGATAGAGAAAGCCCGAAGCAGTAATGTTTCGGGCTTTTATTTTGTAAGAAATGTCCATAAAGTAAATCAAGAGAAAAAGTTCGCGGACAACTTCAACCCACAGATTAACAGAAATAATTTTATTTAAAGTCAACTGATTTCAAGAATTTCAGGAACAATGGGTTCGCTAATCTGACGTTTGGTGGGGACATTTAAATATTTTTGAGTTTGATTCCGAATTTAACATACCCACGGAGTTTTGCTCTTGATCCCATAAAGTCAAAATGAAGAGTTATAAAGTCTTTCAGACTTTATGAACTTGATAGATTAAAATCATTTTATCAACAGATATTGAATCAACACACGTTGAGAAAATAGAAAAAAACACAAAACTTTACTTTTCTCAACGTTGGTTGAATAAACTCACGTTGAGAAAAATTTAAAAAAAAGGAAGTGAATCCCAAATAAAATTGTATTTTTGCAACAGACGTTGAATCAATACACGTTGAGAAAAATTTTACAATATGGATTTTTACAATAGGACAAAGGAAGTAGAGGAAATTCACCGCATTCAGAATCTTGCGTTTACGCAGAATTCCAGAATGCTCGTACTCACAGGAAGACGACGTATAGGAAAGACCAGCCTCATCAAGCAGGCAACAAAAGACTCGGATACGATTTATCTTTTTGTGGGAAGAAAAGCCGAAGCCGTCTTGGTCGAGACCTTCTCGCAACAGGTACGTGATGCCCTCAACGTGTTTGTACCCTCTGGCATCAACAACTTCAAGGATTTCTTCCAATACCTTTTTGAAATAGGCAAGCAACGTTCCTTCAATCTGATTGTGGACGAATTTCAGGAGTTCCAGAACATCAACCCTTCCGTATTCAGCGACCTGCAATTCTTATGGGACGAATACCGAAAGGTGACGAAGATGTTCCTCGTTATCAGCGGCTCCGTCTATTGCATGATGCAGAAAATTTTCACAGACAGCAGCGAGCCCCTCTTCGGACGGGCAGACAACATCATGAAGCTGTTCCCGTTCAAGATATCCGTGATGAAGCAGATCTTAGCCGACTACAATCCGGAAACCACTAACGAGGATCTGCTTGCCCTATACACCATTACGGGAGGCATACCTAAGTATATCGAGATGTTCTGTGACAACCAATGCTTGACAAAAGAAAAGATGTACAAGTTTTTCTTTTCGGAAAATTCTCCGTTCATCGACGAAGGCCGCAACCTGCTCATCAATGAATTCGGCAAGAACTACGGCACCTACTTTTCCATACTACAAGAGATTGCAAAGGGTAAGCGAACCCAGAATGAGATAGAAACAGCACTAGGCGGCATTCCAATTGGCGGACACCTGACCAAGCTAGAAGAGGTTTATTGTATACTGAAAAGAGAACGTCCCATCTTCGCAAAGATTGGAAGCAAGAAGAATGTGCGATACCTCATTAACGACTGTTTTCTAAACTTCTGGTTTAGATACATCGAGCAAAACCGCACCTTCGTCGAGTTGGGCAATTATGACGACCTGCTGAAGTTGGTTTCTTCAGACTACACCACCTATACAGGTCATACACTAGAACTCTATTTCAGGCAGAAAATGGCAGAAGAAGGTGGATTCAAAGAGATTGGTGGTTGGTGGAACATCAAAACCGGCGCACAAAAGTCGCCATTCGAAGCCAACGAAATCGACATAGTCGGCGTGCAAACAAATGGCAAGTCAGCCTTTGTAGCTGAAGTGAAGCGCAACAAGCAGAACTATAACCACGAACTTTTCATGTCTAAGGTAAAGCATCTGCAGGACAAGGAGCTTTCTGCCTACAAAATAGAGACCCGTCTTCTAACAATAGAAGAGATGTGACAAATGGTTTTCCAATTATTTTTTCATTAAGAAAAAAGTTGGAAAACAACGTTCAATAAAAATCAGCAATCAGATGTTAATTATCATGGAAACAGAAAACACATCAGCAGACAAGATAAAGGAGATTATTTCTCTACAAAAGGAATTTTTCCGTTCGGGAAAAACTTTGGATCTGGAGTTCAGAAAAGAGATGTTGCTCCGTCTACAGAAAGCACTTTCTGATTGGGAAGAGAGACTTAGCGAGGCTCTTTGGATAGATCTTCATAAATCGTATGAAGAGGCCTTTCTGACCGAAATTAGCATCGTTCAGGGCGAAATAAAGAACCATTTGAAACATTTCAGGAAATGGACAAAGCCTCAACGCCGTCCCACCCCGTTCAAGATGATGCCCGCCACCAGCAAAATCATCCGTGAACCACTCGGATGCTCTCTCATCATCTCTCCATGGAACTATCCCGTGCAGTTGCTGCTAAACCCTTTGGTGGGATGTATCTCAGCAGGTTGTACGGCTATACTCAAGCCTTCTCCTTACGTGCCGCACGTATCGGCCATTATCGAAGCGATGATCCGCAAAACCTTGGACGAACAATATATAGCCGTAGTTCAAGGCAACCGTGAGGCCAACTCGCTACTACTTGGGCAAAGGTTCGACATCATCTTTTTTACCGGCAGCCCTGCACTAGGCAAAATCGTCATGAAGGCAGCCGCACAACATCTCACCCCCGTGGTTCTCGAATTGGGAGGTAAAAGTCCTTGCATCATAGACAGGGAAGCCAACATCAAAGTGGCTGCCCACCGTGTGGCATGGGGCAAAACGCTCAATTCCGGACAAACCTGTGTTGCTCCTGACTACCTGCTGATTCATGAATCGAAGGAGAAAGCCTTCATCCACGAATTCGAAACTGCCATCCACGAAATGCACGGCAACAATGTACAGGAAAGCAGACACTACGTGCGCATGGTCAACGAAAAGGCCTTCGACCGCGTAGCCGGTTATCTCAATGACGGTACAATAGCATGCGGCGGACATACCGACAGGGATGAACGTTACATAGAGCCGACCCTTTTGACGAACATTCCGTGCAATGCACCCATCATGCAAGAAGAAATCTTTGGTCCGATACTTCCCTTGATACCATTTTCCGAAACAGAAGAGGCCATTCAATTTGTGAACACCCGAGAAAAGCCTTTGGCACTATACTATTTCGGAAACAAATCAAAAGGCGAGGAAGTACTGAGAAGAACCTCTTCTGGCGGAGCATGCCTCAACGACGTCATTATGCACATAGCTAACGAAAACATGCCGTTTGGCGGGGTAGGAAGTTCCGGAATGGGACATTACCACGGAAAAGAGAGCTTCGATGCTTTCTCTCATTGCAAATCGGTCATAAGCACCCTGACTGTCATCGACCCATCGTTCAGATATATGCCCTACAAGGCATTCAAGTGGATCAAAAAATTTCTATAAATAAGAGCAAAACAATCCCTCAATTTTTGAATATTTAAATTTCACCAAAACAATTCTCTGTTCAATTGTATTAAATTTGTGTCTTTACAAAACTTATATAATATGAGAAAAATTGGTTTAATATTGTGTTTACTTTCCCTTTTCATGGGAAATGTAGTTGCTCAAAAAAAAGCACTAATTGTGATTGACATTCAGAAAGACTACTTCAAAGGTGGTGCCATGGAATTGGTCGGTTCTGACGAAGCTGTCGCCAATGCGGAAAAAGTCATAGAAGATTTTCGAAAGAACAATCTTCCTGTGGTATACATCCAGCATATTTCCGAATACAAGGGTGCAACATTCTTTCTTCCAAATACAGACGGAAACAAGATTAACGATGCTGTAAAACCATCTTCAAAAGACAAAATCATCATCAAACATTATCCAAACAGTTTCAGAGAAACCGAGCTACTCGAATACCTAAAGAAAAACAAGGTTGACGAACTTGTCATTGTTGGCATGATGACGCACATGTGCGTTGAAGCCACTACCCGAGCAGCCAATGACCTTGGATTCAAATGCACAGTTATCAGTGACGCTTGCGCTACTCGCGACGTTGAATTTGAAGGAGTGACCGTTCCTGCCAAATATGTGCAAGCCGCCTACCTCTCCGCACTTAACGGAGCTTACGCGACCATCATCAAAACTCAAGATTTTTCTTTATTGAAGAAATAAAAAATTATATCACAAAGGTTCCACTTTCTTTTTTGTTGTTCTATTATCATTTCTATAACTTGCCATTGTTTATCAGTTAGGTTGGTTGAATATTGTTTCATATTTTATTTGCTTGATCTCTATCAAGTCGCGAACTTCATTTCAATCAATCTACTGATTTACAAGCGATTCACAAGCGATCTCTTAGTCTAATAGGTCCAATTAGACTAATTAGACTAATTAGACTAATTGACCTATGGGTCAATTTGCGTGGTGCAACATGCTCTAATCTGCGATAAATGCTGGTGGTTTGAGAGATTCAAAACATTCAGAGCCAAAATCGAGCAATGTAACTTCTCTATAGGTCAAAT
>JALNVE010000160.1 GCA_023227695.1 Paludibacteraceae bacterium | reverse complement strand
TTGACCTATAGAGAAGTTACATTGCTCGATTTTGGCTCTGAATGTTTTGAATCTCTCAAACCACCAGCATTTATCGCAGATTAGAGCATGTTGCACCACGCAAATTGACCCATAGGTCAAAATGTTTGGCGTTTTGGTGGTTGAAACACCTGATCGTCAGATTGTTTACATCAGTGCCTTTTCAGGAATTTTGGCAGGCAAAAACATCCATCCTTTTTTCGTTCCTCCTGTATATGATTTGCTTCAACCAAACGGTTTTTTCAAAGAGGAAGAACAAAATATATCAGAAATCAACAACAACATAAAAAACTTACAGAATAAAAGCGAATACATATTACTAATCAATAAATTACAATCATTCGAAGACTCTTTCAAGAGACAAATTGAAGAAGAAAAAGAGATCAGAAAAAAGGCAAAAGAGGAACGCGAAAAAAGGCGAAATGAGAACCCTAACGAAGTCGAACTTGCTGCTATGGTCAAGGAGAGTCAGTTCCAAAAAGCTGAGTTAAAACGAATTGAAAAGCAAGGCGCTGCAACCATCAACGAAATTAAAAATGAAATTTCCATTTTCGAGGAAAAAATTGAGTTTTTGAAAAAAGAACGCAAGAGACGTTCGGCTGCTCTGCAACAAAAGTTGTTCGACCAATTCCAAATGCTCAACGCAAAGGGAGAAGCCAAGGGACTCTCCTTCATCTTCGAGCCAACACTGCAGCATACCCCTCCTGCAGGTGCAGGAGAATGTGCTGCGCCTAAGATGCTCCAATACGCTTACACTCATCATCTGAGACCCATTGCCATGGCTGAATTCTGGTGGGGAAACTCGCCCAAGACAGAAATCCGTCATCACGGCTTCTTCTATCCTGCCTGTCAAAGCAAGTGCGGACCGATACTCAAGCACATGCTGCAAGGTCTCATTGTGGAGGAGAATCCTTTGGCTATGGATCATCACAAGAGCACAGAATTAGAGATTGTCTATGAAGACGAATGGATGGTCTGCGTCAATAAGCCAGCAGGCATGCTTTCCGTTCCCGGAAAGCTGGACAAAGACTCCGTTTACGACCGTATGAAGCAGAAATATCCTAATGCAACAGGACCGCTCATCGTACATCGACTCGACATGGACACATCCGGTCTGCTGCTAATCGCTAAAGACAAAGAGGTTCATAAAACGCTCCAATCCATGTTCAAAGACAGAAGGATAAAAAAGCGTTATACTGCCCTACTGGAAGGTATTGTGAAGCAGAATGAAGGAACGATCAATCTGCCTCTTTGTCCTGATATAACAGACCGTCCGCGACAAATGGTGAACCAAGAATTCGGCAAACCAGCCGTCACTGAGTATACCGTTTTGGAAAAGAAAGATGGAAAAACGCGCATCACTTTTCATCCTCTTACAGGAAAGACACATCAACTGCGAATACATGCCGCACACCCCGATGGATTGAGCTGTCCGATTGTTGGAGATACCCTATATGGAAAAAAATCCGACCGACTTTATCTGCACGCAGAATACCTTGAATTTACCCATCCTAAAACTGGAGAAATAATAGAGATAAAAAAAGAGGCTGATTTTTGAAAAAAAATGCTTTTACATCGTGATAAACAGTTTATTAACATCACTTTATAAAAAAATAGCAAATAGGCCTAGATTTAAAGTGATTTCGCTTTTAAAAATGGAAGTAAAATGTTAATTTTGAAGTGATTTAAAGTGATTTTTCGAACATCTACAAATGAATAATTATCTTACAAAAAATAGTACTCAAAAAATGACGGAAATAGGAATTTTAATTCTCTTTCTTTTGTCATTTTTCCCACTTTTTCTGAATGCCCAAGAAATCAATCTTAACAGCTTATTGAGTCCTACCTTCAAAAACTTAAAAAGCCAATATCCACTATTAAAAAACAATGTGGTAAGAATCGACAAGATCAACATCGACTTGGATAATGAAGAGATCAATATATCGCTAAACAAAGTAACAGAAGGAATTCCCTACAGGGATGATGTGGTAAAAGTCATTTACGACAGTGTTCGTGCAGCACTTCCAGCCCCTTTGAATGAATTCAAAATCAACGTCTACGCTCCTAAATATTCGATTGAAGATCTAATTCCAAACTACTATCGAAGCAAGAAAGTAATTGACAAAGAGAGAAATCCTAAAGAGATATCAGAAGTCGGCTCCATTGTAACAAACCAAAATAAGCCCTATGAAGTAAAAAACGGATTAGAAAATAAACACATTGCCTTGTGGCCAAGCCATGGATGGTATTTTGACCCTATGGTAAACGTATGGTTATGGCAACGCCCTTATATGTTTGGAATTACGGAAGATACTTACACGATGGGCTACACGATCCCATTCTTGGTTCCTATGTTGGAGAATGCAGGAGCATACGTCTTCACTCCAAGGGAAAGGGATACTCAAACAAACGAAGTTATTGTAGACAATGATTCAACGGTTGCAGGAAGCCGTTACACAGAGACAGACGGAAGCAAATCTAAATGGAGATATGGCGACACAACCGGATTTCACAACGGAAAGAAATATTACCAAGAGGGAGAAAATCCTTTCACAATGGGAACTTTCCGTCAATGTGAAACAAGGAAAAGCGGAAACTCTTCTATCGATTGGGTTCCAAACATTCCTGAAAAAGGCGAATATGCCGTCTATATCTCATACAAATCAGTACCCAACAGCACGAAAGACGCTCATTATACGGTACACCACACAGGTGGTGAAACACAGTTCATTGTCAACCAATCAATGGGAGGCGGCACTTGGATTTACCTTGGAACATTCAACTTCGACAAAGGCACAAACTCCGAAAAAGGTAAAGTCAGCCTTACGAACATGAGTCATGAAAACGGGGATATTGTAACCGCTGATGCGGTCCGTTTCGGAGGCGGTCTAGGCAATATTGCCAGAACAAAATACGTAGAACCTAAAAGCAAAGAGATACCAACTCCCATCGCCAGCGATAGGCCTAGATACCTTGAGGGTGCCAGATACTGGCTTCAATGGGCAGGATTCGAACCTTCGGTTTACAGCAAGAATGAAGGCAAGAGCGATTACAAAGACGACTATATGTGCCGCGGTTGGTGGGTAAACGACCTTATTGGAGGTTCTATTAAATCACCAAACACAAAAGGCAAAAATATTCCGATAGATTTTTCTTTCGGTCTCCACTCAGACGCCGGAGTCATTGTGAAAGACTCTATCATCGGATCTTTGGGTATATACATGACAGAGAGTAACAATGGCATTTACGCAAACGGCCAGAAAAGATTAACTTCTCGAGACCTTACCGACCTAGTTATGACCGAAGCAACAGAAGATATCCGACGCTATTACAAAACAAACTGGAGCAGACGTGGTATGATGGATAAATCTTACTACGAGGCAAGAGTTCCAGAAGTTCCGACCTTCTTGCTCGAACTTCTATCCCATCAGAACTATGACGATATGAAATACGGATTGGACCCTAACTTCAGATTCACCGTAAGCCGTGCCATCTACAAAGGAATGTTGAAATACATATCCACCCAATACAGCACACCATACGTTGTACAACCATTGCCCGTCACTCATTTTTCTGCTGAATTTTACAACAAAAAGCGAGAAGAGGCTTTTTTAAGTTGGAAAGAACAAATTGACACAACAGAGCCTACAGCCAATCCAAATAAATTCATCGTTTACACATCAGTAGACGGGGGTGGATTTGACAACGGAACCGTTACTACAGACGAACACATTACCCTTCCAATACAAGAAGGCCGAATTTACAGCTACAAAGTAGCTGCCATCAACGATGGCGGTGAAAGTTTCCCTTCTGAGGTTCTTTCTGTCTGCAACATGCCAAATAATAAAAAGACAGTGTTAATTGTAAATGGATTCAGAAGAGTATCAGCGCCAACTTATTTCGACACTGACGAATACGGAGGTTTCTTGGAAAGCGAAGACCAAGGCGTCCCTTACATGTACGACATCAGTTACACGGGTGCTCAATACATCTTCAAAAGAAAAGAAAAGTATAGATCCAACATCAATTCCGGATTCGGAGCTTGTAAAAGCGATTATGAGACAGAAAAGATTGCGGGCAACACATTCGACTTCCCTTACATTCACGGCAAAGCCATTAAAGAAGCAGGATATTCATTCGTCTCAACCAGCAAAGATGCATTGATTAACGAAATGATCGGTTCTAAAAATTACTTCTGCATGGACTTCATTCTTGGAGAAGAGAAAGAGACAACCGTTGGACTTCAAAAGAAATTCCACATATTCGACGAACCTACAAGAAAAGCCATTACCGATTATTTACACAACTCTGGTAACTTACTCTTGAGCGGAGCTTATATTGGATCTGACATTTGGGAGAATGACTCCATCTGCAACGACGATGAAATTGAATTTGCCGAAGATATTTTGAAATATAGATTGGCGCAATCAAAAGCCGGTACTGACGGTTCTTTAACCAATTTCTTTAGCATGCAGAGAGAGTTTCAAAATACTTACACCTACTACTCTCAGCTCAACCCTGAGAGATATGCGGTAGAATCTCCAGATGGAATTGAAGCTGTGAATGGTTCTTCAGACATATTCAATTTTTCCAACAACTTAGCAGCAGCGGTTGCTTATAAAGGAAGATACAAGACTTTAATATCAACTATACCATTCGAAACCATCATCGCAGATGAATCAAGAAACACTCTAATGAAAGAGATTCTAAAATATTTTAGTGAAAAATAATGGTATCAAAAAAACTGAAAAACAAATGAAAATAGATTGTTTCATTCCATACCTATCAGAAGAGATAACAGGAAAAGTATTTGCAACCCTCAAAGAACAGGCAGAAACCAATAACATCTTTCTTCTTGTAAAAGAGGAAACATCTGCTAAAGATTTTCGTTCCTGCCAAACGATAAAAATAGACAATGCTGAGAGTAGCAAAACCCTGCAAACCATTGCTGAGTCTGCCACTACAAAAAACATCTTACTCTATACAAAAAGTACTGAACTGAGCCTCGGACAGAATGCCATTCACAGACTTCTATCCGTTAGCGAAGATTGCGACGCCGGACTTGTCTATGCTGACCATTTCCTTCAGAAAGGCAACAAGACAGAGGCATCTCCACTTATTGATTACCAATTGGGCAGCGTACGTGACGACTTCAACTTCGGTTCCCTTCTCTTTTTGAATACAGATTATTTGAAAGAAGCTCTAGCCAACAGAAAAAAAGATTATCTCTTCGCCGGACTTTACGACGTTCGATTGAGCATCTCGCAGAAACATCCGATTGTCCATCTGAATGAATTCTTATACACGGATATCGAGAGCGACAACCGTACATCTGGCGAGAAACAGTTTGACTATGTCGATCCCAAAAACAGATCTGTACAAATTGAAAAAGAAGAGGCTTGCACTGAACACCTAAAGAAGATCGGCGCTTACCTTGAACCAAAATTCAAGAGCATTTCTTTCGACGAACAGATTTTCGAATACGAGGCATCTGTCATCATGCCAGTTAAGAACAGAAACCGCACTATCGGTGACGCTATCTCATCCGTATTGAAACAAAATACTGATTTCCCATTCAACATCATAGTGATCGACAACCACTCTACTGACGGTACGAGCGAGACCATTGAAGCGTTAGCGAAAAAAGACAAACGAATCGTTCATCTCATTCCTAAGCGTTTGGATTTAGGCATCGGCGGTTGCTGGAACGAAGGTATCAACCATCCTTTGTGCGGAAAATTCGCCATCCAACTCGATAGCGACGACGTTTACAGCGACGGTAGCACGATAAAATCTGTAGTCAAAGCATTTTACGAGCAGCAATGCGCCATGGTAATCGGTTCGTACATGATTACCAACTTCGATATGCAGATGATTCCGCCTGGCATCATCGACCACAAAGAGTGGACACCAGAAAACGGAAGAAACAACGCACTACGCATCAACGGACTAGGTGCACCACGCGCCTTCTACACACCGCTGCTCCGAAAAATACAGCTTCCGAACACAAGCTACGGAGAGGATTATGCTATGGGCTTGGCTATTTCCAGAAATTATCAGATAGGTAGAATCTACGATGTGCTTTACTTATGTCGCCGCTGGGAAGGCAATTCAGACGCTACTCTCGACATCCCGAAAGTCAACAAGAATAATCTCTACAAGGACAGACTCCGCACAATAGAGATTATGGCAAGACAGAAAAAGAACGTTCAACGCTAACATTCCGATTATGATCACTGCACCACAGATAAAAGATTTATACAACAGTCAATTAGAGGTGTGGCAAGACTTCAAAAACAGAGTCGACCAACTTAAAAACATAGAATTACGCTCGTTTAACTTCGGACCCTACATCGTCAAGGCTCAGTTCAATCCAGCCCGCGCGGTATCGTCTAATGCTAAACTGGATAAGGCAACTATCGCCAATCGTAAATGTTTTCTCTGTGAAGCAAACAGACCTGAGATTCAACAAGGATTGGCCATCAACGACCGTTTTACCCTTTTGGTGAATCCCTTCCCTATATTGGAAGAACACTTCACCATTCCGCTTAACGAACACAAAGATCAGGAGATAAAGCCATACATGGAAGACCTTTTGGACTTCACAAAAATTATGGACCAGCACGTGCTGCTCTATAACGGTCCGCAATGCGGTGCTTCGGCTCCAGACCATATCCACTTCCAAGCCGTAAGAAAAGGTCAACTACCATTCGAGGAGGAATGGAAAACGATAAACAAAAGACTCTTGTCCGAATACAAATTCGGAAAGATGGAAGAGCTTCAGAACTTCGGTCGCCGATGCATCCACATTCAGGCAGGAACGAAGAATGCAGCTCAATCTTTCTTCCTTCAGATTTACGCACAATATCAATTAATATCAGGAAATCAGGATGAGCCAAAGATGAACCTCTTCTCTCTCTATGAAGACGGAGAGTGGCATCTATTCATCTTTCCAAGAAAGACACACCGTCCTACGCAATTTTTTGCCGAAGGAGCAGACTATAAGATGATTAGTCCAGGAGCTATTGACATTGCAGGAGTATTGGTTCTTCCTCGTAGAGAAGACTTTGACAGTTTAGACAAAGCAACTATCAGCGATGTATTCAAGCAGGTGTCGTTCTAAAAAAAGATTTGCTCGTAATCACAAATAAATTAATTATATTTGTTTCAATGATATCGTTCAAGCCATGGAGAAAAAGGAACTCACAATATTAGGTCTTACAAACAACCGGATTGTCCGTTCGGGTAGTCAGGAGACCTATTTGCTGCTTCTCTTAGAAAAAGAGAGCGGACTGAGGATTCCTATCATCATTGGGGGCAACGAGGCCCAAGCCATCATCATTGCGACAACAAACATTG
>JALNVE010000159.1 GCA_023227695.1 Paludibacteraceae bacterium | reverse complement strand
TGTCAAAATAAAAAAATACAAATCAAAAAAAATATCCATTCCAGCAAGCTAGCTTGCTGGAATGGATAAATCATAGTATGTTTGTCCAATAAAACCTGTAACGCTTATTTAGGACTTGATATCTAAACTATATTAGTTATTTTCTGGACGAAGTTTACGTACAACAACACCAGCACGCCACATTTCGCTCTCACGAAGTGCTTCCAACTCTTTGTTCAATTTCTCACGATAATCTGTTTTTGAGTTAGAGTCGATAGAGATCTGAGCCTCATTACCAGTGATTACTGAGTGGTAAAGTTTCTGCATAACTGGCTTGATTGCGTCATGGAAAGGTCCCATCCAATCCAATGCGCCACGCTGTGCTGTAGTTGAACAGTTAGCGTACATCCAATCCATTCCGTTCTCAGCGAACAAAGGCATCAAAGACTGAGTAAGCTCCTCGACTGTCTCGTTGAATGCCTCTGATGGTGAGTGTCCGTTCTCACGCAATGTCTCGTATTGAGCAAGAAGAAGACCTTGGATACCACCCATCAAAGAACCTCTCTCTCCAGTTAAATCTGAAGTAGCCTCTTTTTCGAATGTTGTCTCGAATAAGAAACCAGAACCAACACCGATACCTAATGCGATAACTTTCTCAAGTGCGCGTCCTGATGCGTTTTGATAAACGGCATAAGATGAGTTAAGTCCACGTCCTTGAACGAACATACGACGCAAAGAAGTACCTGATCCCTTAGGAGCGATCAAGATAACATCAACATCTTTTGGAGGAACAACACCTGTACGATCTTTCCAAGTGATTGCAAAACCATGAGAGAAATATAATGTCTTTTCTGGAGTCAAGTATTTCTTGATCTTTGGCCAGCACTCAATCTGAGCAGCATCGGAAAGTAATACTTGGATGATAGTAGCTTTTTGGCAAGCCTCTTCAATTCCAAACAATGTCTCTCCTGGAACCCATCCGTCAGCAACAGCCTTGTCGAAAGTCTTACCTGGACGTTGGCCAACGATGACGTTGAATCCATTATCACGAAGGTTCATTGATTGACCAGGACCTTGGATACCGTAACCAATAACTGCAATGGTTTCATTTTTCAAAACCTCACGTGCCTTTTCTAAAGGAAATTCTTCACGGGTAACAACATTTTCTATTACACCGCCAAAGTTCATTTCTGCCATTTTTTCTATTTTTTAATTAAAATAATTAATTGTTATTTTCTCTCTGTTGGGATTGGTAAGGGAAATAGTCTTGAAAACCTCATTAAAGTTTCATTGTATAACCTAAATTGACAATCCGATGCAAAATTAATTTTTTTTTGATACGAAAACAATTAAATAAGAATATAAAGGAAGAAAATTAACATTCATTCTCTAACCTTATTTATATTGTAATCGTTGTGCAAAATTTTGTCACTGAATGAGATTTTGCTTCGACAAATCGTCTCGTTATTCTCATTTCTGAGCTCAACTAGAAAGTCATTGTTCTCAATCTCTTTTTTGTGAATGCTGATAGTTTCTCCGAATGTACTCTCTGCAATGAAATCCACCTCAAAACGCTTAATGTCACGCTTGCTGAATTTGTATAAAGTGAACGAATCGATGATATGTTCAATATATTTTGCACTGTTTAGGTGCTGGTTGAAATCGATGTCGCTGAACTTTACTTTAAACGTCTCCAGTGCGTCAACATCAATGGCTGGTATCTTTCCGGATTTTGCAATAGGGCATTCTTTTTCTTTATTGAAGAATTCGGGAAGAATGATGTCTGTCATATTAGTGGGTTTCCTAGTCTCAATGTCAATCATTGCCCATATAGAACGGGCGTAACCTAAAACTTCTCCTTCTTTGCTTAGAAAAGCAAAATTACGGAAGGAGAATGTTCTCATAACGCCTTCAACCCACGTCTGAACTTGTATTTTATCGTAGTTCTTTGGATAATTTACCATCTCTATGGCCAAACGCGAAAGAACCCATGATTTGTTGCTCTCTTTATTTATCTTCTGAATTCCGAAACCTAAACTCTCAGAGTGGTAGCCAGCCGAGTTGAGAATATAGTTGGTGAGATGGGGTAACGTCAATTTTTCTCTAAAATCCACCTCGAAGGGAAGTACCTTGAAGGTATATTCGCCTAATTTATTATTCGTCTCCATAATTAATTGCATTGTTCTTTTCGAGGATAAAATTAAAAAAAAATGTCGTATCTCATCTTGATTGGAACGGTTGAATAAACTTAGAGTCTCAATTTTCTAATCCGTTAGGATTGTATGCTTTTAATAGCCGGCATATTCGTCATCCTCCACATAACCTTCCGGTTTCCTGGAATTCAAATTCGCCAACATATCGCTCAATCGTTCAATCTTTGATTTGTTGATGGCAACACGTCCAGAACGGATGAATTGAAGCACATTCACCTTTTGGCTCAATTCGCTGAATAGAGCCTGAGTCTCCTCGTAATGTCCTGTCTTCTCCAAAACTACACAAGTTTCGTTCATCTCAAGAATGCGGATGTTGTAGGTGCGGATCATCTCTTCAATGCTGCCCAGCTTTATTAACTGGTCTGTAGCAATCTTGTAAAGAGCGATCTCTTGATATACAAGGTCTTCATCCGTGTTGTAGAAGGCTTTGATTATATCCACACGCTTGTCTATCTGTTTCACAACCTTTTCTATCGTGTCGGCATCAGAGAAGGTGGTGATGGTGAACTTGTGTATTCCCTTCAATGCGGAAGGTGATACGGACAAAGTCTCGATGTTGAGTCTTCGACGCGTAAAGATGATACTGATCTGGTTTAATAGACCAACCCGGTTTTCAGAGAATACGCTTACTGTATATAGTGTCATATTTTCGTTTTCCATATTATTCTTTTTAGAAGATATGCAAAAGCAAAATGCACCTGCATACCTGGGTTTTGTTATTCGTCGCCCAATAAGATGTGAGTGACAGTATCTCCGGCTGGTGTCATAGGATAAACCATGCCCTCTTTCTCTGTCTCCACAATCAGCATGTATGGCTTGTCGTCGCTAAACATTTCGTCGATTGCCTTTTTCAAATCTTTTCTATCCTTCACCTCTTGGTTCTTGATTTTATATGCATCAGCGATTGCGCCGAAGTTAGGATTGATCATAACGGAAGAGGAGTATCTCTTGCGGAAGAAAAGCTCCTGCCATTGACGAACCATTCCTAAATAATTATTATTGAGGATAATGATCTTTACACCTATCTGTTCTTGAAGAATGGTGCCCAACTCCTGCATGGTCATTTGGAAACCTCCGTCGCCTACGAACAGGCAAACCTTACGGTCTGGAGCTGCGACTTTGGCGCCGATTGCTGCAGGGATACCGAATCCCATTGTACCCAATCCTCCTGAAGTAACGATGCTTCTTGTCTTGGAGTATTTGAAATATCTTGCAGCCATGATCTGGTTCTGACCTACATCGGTAACGAGGATAGCCTCGTTGTTGGATGCTTCAGAAATGAGGTTGATAACTTCACCCATCTTGATAGGTCCGTTTTCAGGGAAAACCTCCTTCTTGATGACCTTTTCGAACTCCTTTTCTTCGTGCTCTTTGAAAGAGTCGATCCATTCGCCGTGTTTGGCGTTTTGGATGGCGTCTGTCAAGAGTTTCAAAGAAACCTTGGCATCTCCCAAAACTTTGGCGTCTACCTTAACATTCTTGTTCAACTCGGAAGGGTCGATGTCAAGGTGGATAATCTTAGCTTGTTTTGCGTATGTTTTCAGATTACCTGTTACACGGTCGTCGAAACGCATGCCGATGGCAATCAGCACGTCGCATTCGTTGGTCTTCATGTTTGGACCTACGTTTCCGTGCATGCCCAAAAATCCTTTGTTCAAACGGAAGTTGGTAGGCATAGCCGAAAGACCGAGTAGGGTGGATGCTGCAGGAATATCAGCCTTCTCCAAGAATGATTTTAGCTCGTTTTCTGCATTACCAAGAATAACTCCTTGTCCTACCAAAGCCAAAGGTTTCTTTGCGTCATTGATAAGTTGTGCTGCCGATTCGATCTGTTTTGTGCTGATTTCAGGATAAGGAATGTAGCCTCTTGTGAATTCACATTTTTTATAGTAGAATTCGGCCTTTCCTATCTGGGCGTTCTTTGCAAAATCCAATACGACAGGACCTGGTCTACCTGTACTTGCAATGTAGAAGGCACGGGCAACAGCCCAAGTAATGTCTTCTGGTCTTCTGATCTGGTAAGCCCATTTGGAGATTGGTTGGGTAATACCCACAAGGTCAATCTCTTGGAATGCGTCTGTACCAAGAAGCTCTGCTTGTACTTGACCGGCAATGACGATAAGCGGTGTGCTGTCCATCATTGCATCACCAATACCGGTAATGGCGTTGGTTGCGCCTGGTCCGGAGGTAACCAAACAGATACCTGGTTTGCCAGAAACCCTGGCATATCCCTGTGCTGCATGTGTAGCACCCTGTTCGTGTCTGGTTAGTATATAGTTAAATCTGTCCTGAAAATCGTACAGAGCGTCGAAAACTGGAGTGATGGCACCACCCGGATAACCGAAGATGGTATCAACGCCTTCTTTCAACAACGATTGCATTAAAATTTCAGAACCTGAAATTAATTCGCTCATATTATAACTGCTTTTTTCGGTTTATAAATCATTTTCAGTTGCTTTTTTTAGCTTTGTTGTGGGTCGAGAATGCTGTTATTCTACGATTCTCACGCCACCTTTGTCTGCTGAAGCAACCATACTTGCGTATGCTCTTAATGATTTAGACACGACTCGGTCTCTCTTTGGTTTCCAAGCATCTTTGCCTTTAGCCTCTTCCTCTTCACGGCGTTTGGCCAATTCTGCGTCAGACAATCTGACGTTGATGCTTCTGTTTGGTATGTCGATGTCGATGATATCACCGTCACGAACCAAACCGATGTTGCCACCTGAAGCAGCCTCTGGAGAGATGTGTCCGATAGACAATCCTGATGTTCCTCCAGAGAAACGACCGTCTGTGATGAGGGCACACTCTTTACCAAGGTGTTTAGACTTGATGTAGGAAGTAGGGTATAGCATCTCCTGCATTCCTGGGCCTCCCTTAGGTCCTTCGTGTGTGATGACTACAACGTCACCTGAAACCACTTTTCCGCCTAAGATTCCATCGCAAGCATTCTCTTGAGAGTTGAATACCTTTGCAGAACCGCTGAATTTCCAGATGCTCTCGTCAACACCTGCAGTCTTGATGACGCATCCGTCGAATGCGATATTTCCTTTCAAAACGCCCAATCCTCCATCTTTTGTGTAGGCATGCTGGATGTCGCGGATACAGCCGTTTGTACGGTCTGTGTCCAAAGTCTCGTACATTGTGTTCTGAGAAGCGAATTTCATGTTGAACTTGTAGGCTGGAGAACTCTTGTACTTGTTGATTGCCTTTGGCGTAACGTTTGGACTGGTGATGCAGAACTTGTCGATTGCCTCGCCCAAAGTCATTCCGTCCACTCTCTTTACTGATGTGTCGACCAATCCTGCCTTTGCCAACTCTGCCATGATGGAGATAACTCCACCAGCGCGGTTAACATCTTCAATATGGTATTTCTGAGTGTTAGGAGCTACCTTGCAAAGACATGGCGTCTTTCTTGAAAGCATGTCAATATCATCGATAGAGAAGTTAGCTTCGGCCTCTGTTGCAACAGCAAGAAGGTGAAGAACTGTATTGGTTGAACCTCCCATGGCGATATCTAGTGTCATGGCATTCAAGAATGCCTCGCGGGTTGCGATGTTACGAGGCAATATGCTCTCGTCGCCGTCGCGGTAATATTTGTAAGCGTTCTCAACGATAAGCTTAGCGGCGTCAACGAAGAGTTCCTCTCTGTTCTTATGTGTAGCTGTGATGGTTCCGTTACCTGGAAGACCAAAACCGATAGCCTCGTTCAAGCAGTTCATGGAATTGGCGGTAAACATACCGGAGCAAGAACCACAACCCGGACAAGCAGCGAGCTCGATTTTCTTTATCTCTTCGTCAGAAACGGAAGCATCTGCAGATTTAATCATGGCGTCAATCAAATCGAGGTGTTGGTCGCCCAAACGTCCTGATTCCATTGGTCCTCCTGAAACGAATACGGTTGGGATGTTCAATCTCATCGCAGCCAACAACATTCCTGGAGTGATTTTATCGCAGTTGCTGATGCAGACTAAAGCGTCGGCCTTGTGTGCGTTGACCATATATTCAACGCTGTCGGCGATCAAGTCTCTGGATGGCAAAGAGTAGAGCATGCCGTCGTGACCCATTGCAATACCATCATCGATGGCGATTGTGTCAAACTCAGCGGCAAAACAACCCAGCTTCTCAATCTCTTCCTTCACTTTTTGTCCTACTTCATGAAGATGTACGTGACCAGGAACGAATTGTGTGAATGAGTTAGCTATGGCAATAATAGGTTTGCCGATCATCTCTTCTTTCATGCCATTGGCACGCCAAAGTGCACGTGCTCCCGCCATGCGGCGTCCTTCTGTGCTGAATGAACTGCGAAGTTTCTTTTTCATTTTTTTTATATGTAATTTGTTTTAAATAATTGTTTCTTGTTTACAAAAACTATTAATTCGAAAGAAAAAAAGGCCTTTCTCTGATTAAAGAGAAAGGCCTTGCAAATTCTTATACAATACTACACATGTCCTTTCTCTTAACAGTCACCCACGACTACTAAGACACAGAGAACAATATGTAGAATAATTGAAATCATTAGAAAGTCTTTGATTTATCGATGATTTTTATCTTATCACGTAATTAACTTTTGCAAAGTTATAAATCTTTTTCATAATAAAAATAGGTAGTTTAAAATTTTTTGTATATTTGTGACGTGAAATTTGAGCGTTGACAAATTTGTTATAGAAGCGTATAAGATAAACATTTTTATACACCTGCTATCAAGTCTTCTACCTCAAATCATAAGATTTTTTTATTAATTTACAAAATCATTTTTAATGAACATTTATGTAGCAGGATTAAGCTATGCTATCGAGGATGCAGGCTTATTGGATTTGTTTAGTGCTTATGGAGAGGTTTCTTCTGCTAAAGTTATCATGGATCGTGAAACTGGCCGTTCAAGAGGTTTTGGCTTCGTAGAGATGCCAAATGACGAAGAGGGAGAAAAAGCAATCGAAGAACTTAACGGTATTGAACACGAAGGAAAAACTATCAGCGTTAACGTAGCAAGACCAAGAGAGGACAAACCTCGTGGTGGCAGCTTCGGTAGCAGACCTCGTAGAAACTTCGGTGATAATCGCGGTAATGGCGGTTTTGGCGGTGGCAGAAGATATTAATTTATATATTGCCATAAAAGCAAAGAGGCTGCGTCTTAGACGCAGCCTCATTTTTTTTGTTTGCTTCTCTCGTTTTTCGTTAATCGGTATCAATCTTAAAAGGGGTCAGTAGAAATTTAGGGATCAGCGGATAGGTGGGGTTGGTATAGCGACAAGAATCCCCAGATTCAAGAATAAAGTTTGGCAAGCCTGTACATGAAAAACTTCACGTCTGCCACGCCCCTGAACTGTGTTCGGAAAG
>JALNVE010000158.1 GCA_023227695.1 Paludibacteraceae bacterium | reverse complement strand
GTTCAAAACATCTTAAACTCGAGACCGAGGAAAAGATTAGGGTATATGACTCCTTTACAAAAATTTAAACAATTGACAAACTTGGATTTAAATGAGGTTGCATTGTCCGCTTGAATCCAGCCTCTTAAAAAACAGGATGTTTATTGCATCAGAAAGTTTATGAATTTTTCCTCGAATTTTAACACTTCCATTTGATAAAACAAGGTCATCTAATGAAATCACTTCAAAATCTTTAATCTGAAAATAGTATTCTACATCACCAAATGAAACTTTAGCATCATCAAAGTTATTATCCACATCTGCCTCAATTTCAATCTTATCGATTGAACGCTCAACGTCCATTTTGCTCAATAACAATTTTGTTACATGTTTTTGATAAGTATATCCACTATATGAATTTTTCATAATTAAAAACTATAAATTTAATCCGCAATCTGATATACGTAGGAAAAAAACAAGTGTATGAAAGGGAAGGTCGTGGGACCGGCTGGCACACTCTTGTTTTTGTGCGTTGTCATATCTTTATCTTTTTATTAGTAATTAACTAAATGCGATGTCTTTTTTCGGCTTGCATGTCAACGTTTTTATTCACAAACTCAAATATACAACTTTTGCACTTAAGATAGTTTTGATTCATAAAAAAGTTGTAAACATTTGGTTATACCTTTTTTATATTGCTTTGATAACAATTATACACTATACCATATGTTAGAGGTTCGACTTTTAATTTTTCAATTTATTTTTTTATCCAGAATTATTATCCAATCGTGTCTGTCAAACTTTTATATCTCTCAAAGCCAAAGAGCTTTCCGTCTTTACTGAATTTGGAAAGAAAGCAACCTCTTTTTCAAAAACAAAAGGGGCTACGTCGATGACGCAGCCCCTGGTTATGATAGGATTTTTGTACTACAGTTCAAGATCACCATCAAACACCTCATGCCAAGGAAGACCTTGTTTGTTGAGTTGCTCCATGAATGGATCCGGATCGAACTCCTCTACGTTGTAAACGCCTACCTTGTTCCATTTGCCGGTCAAGAACATCATTGCTCCAATCATGGCAGGAACACCTGTAGTGTAGCTTACGCCCTGCATACCTGTCTCCAAAAATGCATTGTGGTGGCTACAGTTATTATATACGTAGTAAGTTTTCTCCTTACCGTTTTTCAAACCTCTGATACGGCAACCAATACTAGTTTCGCCCTCGTAATTTTCACCCAAATCCTGAGGATTAGGCAAAACAGCCTTCAAGAACTGAAGAGGAACGATCTTCATGCCGTTGTACTCAACCTCGTCAATACGAGCCATACCGATATCTTGAATAACGCGAAGGTGAGTCAAGTACTCCTGTCCGAAAGTCATCCAGAAACGAGCTCTCTTGATAGAAGGGAAGTTCTTAACCAATGACTCCAACTCCTCGTGATACATCAAATAAGAATCTTTTGGTCCGATGTTAGGATAAGACAACGGTTTGTGAATCTCCAACGCACCAGTCTCCACCCATTTGCCATTCTCGTAGAAACGACCCTTCTGGGTAATCTCACGGATGTTGATCTCGGGGTTGAAGTTGGTTGCGAAAGCCTTGTGGTGGTTTCCTGCGTTACAGTCTACGATATCCAAATAATGGATCTCATCGAAATGATGCTTAGCTGCGTATGCAGTATAAACGCCAGAAACTCCTGGGTCGAAACCGCAACCTAAGATTGCAGTCAAACCAGCCTTTTCAAATTTATCTTTATAAGCCCACTGCCAGCTGTATTCGAAATGAGCCACGTCTTTAGGCTCATAATTGGCCGTATCCAAATAGTTGACGCCACATGCAAGGCAGGCATCCATTATCGTCAAATCTTGATAAGGGAGTGCAACATTAATCACCAACTTAGGTTGATGCTTCTTAAACAAAGCCACCAACTGATCAACGCTATCCGCATCCACACTATCTGTAGTCACTTTGACTCCGAGACGTTTCTCTATGTCAGCGGCTACTTTATCACACTTCGACTTAGTTCGGCTAGCAAGAACAATGTCAGTGAAGACATCGCTATTCTGAGCCACTTTGTGAGCAACAACGGTACCTACACCGCCTACTCCGATAATGAGAACTTTTGACATTCTTTCTTTTTAAATTACTATAAATATTTTCAATAGTCGACTCCCTACAATTCAGAGTCAGCACAAAAATAAATCATATTTTTTTCTACACAAGAAAAATCGTTATTTTAGTTGAGAAATCAACTCCTCAACAGAAACCAACGTTTGCTCTCCTGTAGTCATATTCTTAAGCATCAACTTATTAGAGCTCAACTCCGTCTCTCCGATAATGGCAACAAAAGGAACGCCTTTAGAATCGGCATAACCCATCTGTTTCTTCATTTTTACTGGCTCGGGATAAACCTCGCCAACAATACCTGCTGCACGAACAGACTTCAAGCACTTCATGGCAAACTTCAACTCCTCTTCGCCAAAGGTTGCAAACAACACCTTGGTTGACTGAAGCATCTCTGCCGGATAAAGATCCAACTGATTCAACACGTCGTAGATACGGTCTGCACCGAAAGAAATGCCGACACCAGACAAACCATCAACGCCAAACACACCGGTCAAGTTGTCGTAACGACCACCACCTGTGATGCTTCCAATCTGAACATCCTTTGCCTTCACCTCGAAAATGGCTCCGGTGTAGTAGTTCAAACCACGAGCCAAAGTCAAATCCAACTCAACCTCTGTCTCCACGCCAAGAGTCTTGATATATTCCAAGATAGTAGAGATCTCCTCCACTCCTTTCATACCGATCTCCGAAGAAGCCAAGACAGTTTTAATGGTCTGCAACTTCTCTTCGTTCGTACCCTGCAACAAAATGATTGGCTGCAGTTTGTCTATAGACTGTTGCGAAATATCTTTAGAAGCCAACTCAGCGTTGACATTCTCCAATCCAATCTTATCCAATTTGTCGATAGCCACGGTAATGTCGACAATCTTATCTGCCTGACCAATCACCTCTGCAATACCCGTCAGAATCTTTCGGTTATTGATTTTGATGCAGACATTTACCTTCAAACGACGGTAAACCTCGTCTACAATCTGCATCAATTCCACCTCATTCATCAACGAGTTGCTACCTACAACGTCAACGTCGCACTGGTAGAATTCGCGGTATCTACCCTTCTGAGGCTTATCTGCACGCCAAACTGGCTGAATCTGATAACGTTTGAAAGGGAAAGAGAGCTTATCTCTGTTCATCACCACGAAACGGGCAAACGGAACCGTAAGGTCGTAACGTAATCCCTTCTCAGAAATCTTGTTGGTCAACTTCAAAGAGTTACGAGACTCCAATTCTGCTTGGTCTATGCCTGCCATGAAATCGCCTGAGTTCAAAATCTTGAAAAGGAGCTTATCTCCCTCTTCTCCATATTTTCCCATCAAAGTAGAGAGGTTCTCAATTGCCGGAGTCTCTATCTGCTGGAATCCATACAATCGAAACACCTCTTTGATTGTATTGAATATATAATTACGTCGCGCCATCTCTATCGGTGCGAAATCTCTTGTACCCTTGGGTATAGAAGGTTTTGTTGCCATCTTCAAAAAAATATTTATCATTAAAGGGCGAGATAACCGTCCTTCTCTTCTGTTACTAAATATCGAGGTGGTTTCTACTTATTTCCACCTTAAAAATTAAATCTGATTGATTGTCTGACGGATGCGGACCAACTTTGTCAACAAAGGCTCGAACAAATCGAGCTTCAACATGTTGGCACCATCAGATTTTGCGTTAGCCGGATCAAAATGAGTCTCCAAGAAAAGACCATCCACGCCAACAGCTACGCCGGCACGGGCAATGGTCTCGATCATCTCAGGATTTCCGCCTGTCACACCTAAAGTCTGATTAGGCTGCTGTAAAGAATGGGTGATATCCAAAATTACAGGGAAACCGGTCTTCTGCATAATCGGAATGCCTCTGAAATCGACCACCAAATCCTGATAACCGAAGGTGGTACCTCTATCTGTCAACATCACGTTCTTGTTTCCGCAATCGACCACCTTTTGGGCAGCAAACTGCATTGACTCAGCAGAAAGGAACTGACCCTTCTTTATGTTGACTACTTTTCCTGTCTGAGCGGCAGCCATCAATATATCAGTCTGGCGACACAAGAATGCGGGAATCTGAAGAACATCCACGTAGGCAGCAGCCATCTCAGCCTCATTCGCCGCATGGATATCCGTCACCGTAGGAATTCCAAAGGAAGCGCCTACCTTCTCCAAAATTTTCAAAGCCTTTTCGTCGCCAATACCGCTGAACGAATCTATTCGCGAACGGTTGGCCTTACGATAAGAACCCTTAAAAACAAAAGGCACTTTCAATTGATCGGACACTTTCATGATATGCTCCGCAATGCGGAATGCCATTTCCTCGCCCTCTATAACGCAAGGTCCAGCCAAAATGAAGAAATTTCCCGAATCTGTATACTTTAACTTTGGAATCATATTTATCATTATTAATTATTTCTGTCTTAAGATCCATCAAGGAACAATCATCTTTATTGCCTGCGGAATGATGCTCAAATTATAGGGGCTCTTGGCTCCTCGCATCAAAATACCGTCCACCTCAATCTTATGTCTTTTGGCTGTCGTTATCTCCAGCTCCTCCGCACGGAAATACTTCACACATGAATCTTCCTGCAGATTGGTTCTGAACAATCGGTACAGCGAAGCGATCAATTGAAAAAAGGAGGGTCGAACTACTGCCATAATATCAAACTTACCATCCAGCGGACTGGCCTGCGGGGTCTGTTTGATACCGCCACCCGTGTAAGGGCCATTGGCAATTGACATAGAGTAAACCTTATCCTCTATCGTATATTTTCCACCATCGGCCACCAGACGCAACATTTTGGAAGAGTGCATAACCGCTCCAGCAATCACGGCAAAGGAATAAACCCACGATTTTCCATGAAGAAAATGTCCTATCGCCTCAGCATACTGCACCACCTGCGCATCATATCCAATTCCTACCGAATTGATGAAATATTTCACAAAAGGCTCACGCTTTATGTGGTAAGTGAGTTTGCCGATATCTATGTAACGCGCATTTCCCTTTTTGATAATCTCAACGCATCGTTTCAAGCCTTTTTTGATGCCCCAATAACGCGACCAGTCGTTGCCCGTTCCTGTCGGAATGACGGCAAAAAGGATTTGGCGCGTATCGGCAGACGAAGAAAAAATGCCATGAATAACCTCGCTAATCGTTCCATCGCCGCCTACCACAATCAAGTTACGGACACCCTTTTTGTCGATAAAATCTTGAGCTAACTCGCTCGCATGACCAGGATATTTTGAGAAGACGAACTCCACGTCCAGTCCCGCATCTCGAAGACGATCCTCCACAGACACGCGTCTACGGAAGTAGCGTCTTGTTCCCGATTTGGGATTAGCAATTACGGCCCATTTTTTCTTCTCTTCGGTCATATCAGATTTTCTTTTTTCGACAAAGAATAAGTTACCATTTTATCAAAAAGCAAAAATACAATTTTCCCACCATACAATGGAATATATAGACAAAAAAAGGATGATGAAAAATCACCATCCTCTTTATATCTCTCTATAATAAAACGACTATCTAAATTCTATGATTTCAACTGATAATTTCTACACCACTTCACCATCGGTTTGTCAACCATGTGAATGATGGACGAAAACAGAATTGTTGCAGCAACTGTCAAGACTACAAATACTCCAGAAGTTAAACTTGGAAATAGCCTACTTAAAACATACATTATAAAGCCATGGGTCAAATAGACTTCATACGAAATATCCCCAAGAAAGAGTATTATTTTATTTCCTAACGTAAGACGAGATGTTAACATAAATACGAATAAAACAATAACTACACCAAGGACTATTTTCAACAAATACTCCCCATAAAAATAGACATATTTATATTTCAAATAGGCAACACCCAACAAAAGACATAACATTCCGACAATAGCAACGCTCTTAAATGAAAACTTCACAAAATTCTTTAGCAAAGGGAAGAAAGAGAACGCCAAGATACCCCACACTAATCCCATGCGTTCAAAGCACCAACCACTTTTAGAAGAGTCTTCGCTGTATGTCAATAAATAAAGCAGAATACTTGACAAAAACACTATCGAAATTAAAAGAACATTTGCTGTTTTTTCTTGATAATATTTTCGTCCCAACTGAACGAGCCAAAACAAAAAACAATATTGTAAAAGTACCAAAACATAATTATTTATTTCATAGAGAAACTTAACACTGGATTCAAATCCAACGATAGTAGTACTGATAAAGAACTCAAACACATTAATAACAACACAAGGAATCAACAAAGCTGCAAGTCTGTTTTTCCAAAAACCATTCACATATGAAGGATTTTTCTTGACACTTAAATTCATGCCATAAGCAGAAAACAAGAAAAAGAAAGTCACACATACAAATGCAAAACTACCTAGGGCATCCTGAACCATATTTCCACGTGCAGCAGGAACATGAACCATAATTACAATGATACAACAACAGGCCTTCAATACATTTGTGTAATTCTTCGACATAAAGTCAGAACCTTCCTCATTCTTCTTACATCCCCAAACTGTAACAATCAATAGAAGCAAAGGAATAAATGAGGTCAAAAGACAATCAATCATAATAATAATATTTAGTAAATAATTTTTTTTTGTATGCTAAATTCAGCTTCTGTATACATCATTTTATCACCCAAACCAAACAACATCCTTACAAAAGCATTCCTTTCTTGTTGCAACATATACAAATCCACTAGCAAACATGAATAATGGCATATGAAAGGTGTAAATCACAGACCACATATTCACATACCATTGGGGAGAATTATCTGGAAATAATGACCAAAAACGGCTAAAAATAGGCATATTGCCTTTGCTACATCAAAAAAATGAGATACGCATCCCCCCATTTAAGCCTTTTTGTTAATAAAAAAATATTTGTTATACTGACCTACTACAAAAAAGCTTTTATTGCATAGATAAAAAATGATAAGAAATCACATTCTCTACTATTTAGTGATAAAAGGCATTTATCAAGCCTTTTCGATAAATCCACCAGGAATTTCAACAGAACAAGCAATCAAGCCTTCCAACTTCACCACCACACGGTCATTACCATTGATTCTCATCATCTCGCCCTCCAATCCTGCAAAAGGACCTTTAAGAACACGGATTTTATCTCCTTTTTGATATAAAATGCCATCCTCAATTTTCATGGACTCATCTGATACATCCAACAGGAACATGAAGTTTTGCATCTGTCTGTCAGGAATGACCATCATCTTATGTGTCAAATAATCGATCAGATAAGTAATTGGAATTCCCTCATAATTGGCCATAGACAAGGCTTTGTCTTTCTCTTCATGAATAAAAATGGTATTAGGGATCAATGAAATCTCCACCTTTTTTTTTCTATCATGCCATTGACGTACCTCCACACGAGTAGGCAGAAAAGTTTCCACACCAAACTCTTTCAACCTATCCCTTACAGACTTCTCCTGTC
>JALNVE010000157.1 GCA_023227695.1 Paludibacteraceae bacterium | reverse complement strand
AGCGAGGTACGAGCGCGTTTAAAACTGTTTAGCCAGACAGTGCGTCACTTTTGGAAGAAGAGCACTCACAGCGGCGGCTCTTTTTGCCTACTTTTTCCAGCTGAAGTGAAAAAGTAGGGCCTGTCCGGCGAGGACATTATGATAAACAAAAGACTTTTCCTTGAATTTTGTGTATGTCATTAAATTTCAATATGATAAGCTTCTTAACCTGACGGCTATGGGGCATCGCCTCATAGCCGTCAGGTTAACGTTCTTGTTTGCTGTAATCACGAACATATATTGAAACTGTAGTATTTTTGGCATTTTATTTTCCTCGCATATTTTTAGATTATCTTTGTACGATATAGATTAAACAGAAAGAGAATGGAAACACTGAAACAAACTATATTAAGTCAGGGAAAATGTTTTCCTGGAGGGATACTGAAGGTGGACGGATTCATTAATCACCAGATGGATCCAAAGTTGATGATGGAGATGGCAGAGGAGTTTTCTACGCGATTTGCTACAGTTAAGGCAAATAAAATTCTAACGGTTGAAGCATCCGGAATTGCTCCTGCAATCATGTTGGGGTATTTGCTTAATCTTCCTGTCGTTTTCGCAAAGAAGAAGAGGCCTTTGACCATGGGCGATATGCTTCAGGCTGAGGTCTTTTCATTCACAAAAAAACAATCCTACAACATCTGCATAAGCAAAGAGTTTTTGGGCAAAAACGATAAGATTATTTTTATCGATGACTTTTTGGCTTACGGTAATGCTGCCAAAGGCATTATTGGTCTTTGTGAACAAGTCGGTGCTGAAATTGTAGGAATGGGTTTCCTAATTGAGAAGTCGTTCCAGGATGGTGGTAGCTATCTTCGTGATCTCGGTTACAATGTTCATAGCTTAGCCATCATTGATTCTTTAGAAAATTGCGAGATAAAGATTAGATAAGAAGTTGTATCAAATATACAAAAGCACAAATCTATAAATAGGTTTGTGCTTTTGATTTTCAGTGATTTATATATGTATTTTGGAAAATTCTTGAAATATATTTTTCATAAAACTTATCTGAAAAAGTAATTCTATTGCTACAATGATCATAAAAAAAACGACGCAGATTTTGCGTCGTTTCTCATTTATAGTATTTATATCTAGTTCAAAAAAAGAAATTTTTATCTTACTCTTGCCTTACTTTGGTTTACAATTACAACGCCGGCGAAGACGCAGATGGCAGCCATAACTTTCAGAATTGTTAGGTTATCCATGCCTAAGTATATGCTCAAAATGGCCGCAACGATGGGTTGCATGTAGGAGTACATGCTTACGATGGTTGGTCTCAAAGCCTTTTGTCCGATGGGAATCAGAAAGTAGGCGATGAAAGTTGAAAATAGGATTAGGAACAAAAGTTCCAATAAGTATTGTGTAGGCATTGCGCTATAATCGAGCGTGAATAGCTCATTTAGATCCATTGGAACGGATACCAACATAGAGAAAAGAAACATCCATTTCATAAAAGTGATGACTCTATATTTTGAAATCAATGGTCTGAAAATACCCAAGTAGAGGGCAAAAAACAGACTGTTACCAATTATCAGAAGAACACCCAATGGCTGAGTTTGAGAAACTCCTGAACTGATAGATACGGAGTTGAATATCAAAATCATAACACCTGCAAAACTCAAGGCTACACCACCAGCTTTTTTCCATGTGATAGGTTCCTTCAAGTAAATAGCCGCAATGAGCATTGTCATGATGGGCGAGAAGGAGGCGATGATGGAGGTATCTAGTGCAGTCGTGATGGTGATCGCTTTAAGAAAACACATCTGGGTTAAGTAGAGTCCCAGCATGGAAGCGATGAAAATTTTGATCATGTCTCTCTTTTCAATTTTTTCTTTAGGAAGAAAGAGGGAGCAGAGCCAAAACAAAAGGGTGGCACCAATGGCACGAAAACAGAACAGACCCAAAGGTGAAATCAGTTTCAAATTTGCTATGTCCTTGCAAACTATGATATTAAGTCCAAAAATTAAGTATGCAGAGAAACAAGCTATGTGTCCGATGAATCCATTATTTTTTGTCATGATCCAAATTTATTATGCGATTTTATAGTCTGATAAGTCAGCTTTTTTCGCACTATAAAATTAGGTATAATAGTGTGACGGAGATAGTTAAATCAGGTGAAAATAGGTTGAAAGTAACACAAAGATGAAGGAAAATGCATAAGATGATTTAGAATTTTATTTTTCTGTGTTAGACAAGAATTATTGTCTCAATATTTTTTTTTCAGGGTTGGGTTAGATATTCATTATTTGATATTGTCATAATTAAGTAAACATCTATTTACTTTAACAAGTTATAAAAAAGCAAAGATTTAAAAAATAAACTACTTTCGAACGAACATTCATTCGAATTGAATAAGAAAAAGCTATAAATAGCTATTTAAGAGATTTTATAGAACAAAGCAATTGAAAGATAATATATTGATTTTTAGTAAAATAGTAGTAAAAATAGGGAATTTAAACCCTCTGAGATTTGAATAAATTTTTGAATTCGATTAAGAATAGGGATTTGAAAGTGTCTGAAGCTGAAAACGCATAGGAAAAGATAGTTTCACTATAAGAAGAATTAGAAAAATGAAAAAGTAGAAAATCGGATTTTGAATTTAGAGAGATTGGTCGAATATGATTTTTTACTAAAGATAAAAAGTAACTATGGGGATAGTGAGATGAAAAAGGTTAGGGGATCTCCAGTCCAAAAATTTAGAGGGAAGATATTTTTTAAAAATTAGAGAGCCTAAAATTGTTAATGTTTACAAAATACATTTACATATGTATTTACAAACGTATATCATTTAACAAACGTGTACTCAATTTACAAACATAAAACATATACAGATGTAAACAAGTTTAGATAAGTATAAATGTAATTTATGTAATATACAAATGTAATCTATACTTTTGTAAACAAAGAATTATTGAATATTTAGCATTAAATTATTATTAATATATCACTAATAATCAGATGTTTATATATATATAAGTGAAGTGTTTATTTATATATATAGTTAGAGATGTATATTTTACCTACTAAAGAGGGTATTTTGGTATTTATAATAATGATTTGTATTTAAAAACCAATGTTTTACGATTAAAATATAAAGTAATTCTTTATTATCTTGAAAGAGAAGTCTATCTAGCTGATACTCATAAAAGAAAGCCTGTTTCCTTATGTACAAATGTATAAAGAATAAATTATCTTTATATTTACAGATGTTATTTTGAATTACAAAAGTAAAATGAAGTGTTATTTTGTGAATTTGCACAACAGTAAATTTTTAATTACATTTGTAATATAAGAGTGCGTTTACAATTGTATTGCCTCTTGTTTACATTTATAATGTATGAAGAATAGGATTTCACAAATAATAGAGAAGGAAAATTTGACATCAGCCAAGTTTGCCTATTATATCGGCATACAACCTTCGGCTGTATCTCATATCTTATCTGGACGTAACAATGCAAGCACAGATGTTTTGCAGAAAATCTTGCGTGCATACCCTTCTATTAATCCAGAATGGCTACTTTTAGGAATTGGTGATATGTATAAAAAAGCACCAGAACCATTTGTTTCACAAAAAGTTGAGGTCAAAACAACGTCAAGTCAACCTCAAATGCTTTCGTTATTTGGCGACGATTTGGACCGAGAGCCAGAAATAAAGCAGGAAAATGAGTTAACTCAAGTCTATTCTTCCGTTTCTACGCCGACAATTGAAACTCGTCGTGTAATATCTGATCCAACCTCATCGCAACAGCAATCATCCATCTCTAATCGTCCGGCTGTTGTTCAAACAAGACCTACAACCGATTATGTTGCTCCAAACGAAACGGAACAGGTCTCTTTTTCTAGCCAAAATCAAAATCCGACACAAATACAACCGGCTTCGTCACCTAAACGTTCAATTTCTAAGATCATCGTCTTTTATTCAGATGGAACTTTTGAGGAGATAGATAAACATTAGGTGATTTTAATATGTGGAGCTTGTTTGGTTGAAGATGGAATCAAAAATGATGTTCTTATATTGTCCTTAAAAAAGTTGACTCAAAATAATTGGTGTCAATTCGTGGTTTGAAACTGTCCATGGACTTTTTTTTCTTGATTCCTCCAAATAACAGAATGAACATTCGTTCGATACCTCTTTTTTACTGAATTTTATCATGTTTATTGTTTGATATAACTCGTTTTTATTCCTTAGAGCCGATATAATCGAAGACGAATTCTTTTCTGATTTTAAGCTGATCTAAAATAAAAAAACAAGAGCTAATTAGTTGTAAAAAAACGGCCTACGTACTTTTTCACTTGATCACGTATCTCTATCGGTTGATAACTTTTAGGAGAACGGATATTCTTTGGTTCTCTTTTTGGCAAAACTTTACTATCTTTGAGGCATAAAAAATATAGGTAAAAGATGGAAATATCAGGTAGAATTATAGCTGTACTTCCTTTGCAGTCAGGTACAAGCGCAAGGGGTGCGTGGAAAAAGCAGGAATACGTCATTGAACACGAATTGGATTCTCAATATCCTAAGAAGATGTGTTTCAACTTATGGGGTGACAATGTAGATAAATTCAATATACAAGAGGGTCAGATGCTTACAGTTAGTTTTGATGTTGATTGCCGTGAATACAATGGTCGTTGGTTCAATGATATCCGTGCATGGAGAGTTACTCCTCAAATGCAACAAGCAGCTGCACCAGAAGGTGCTATGCCTGACTTTGGGGGTCCAGTTTCTGGTGGTGTTCCTTTCTCTGCATCAGATGCTCCAGCTCCAGCAGCTGACACTTCCAGCGATTTGCCTTTCTGATTTCAATTTCAAAAGCATATACAACCACAGCACGGATTCTTAGCGGATTAGTGTCTGTGGTTTTCTTTTATGGATAGATCGTTTTGTTATGCGTTACTCGATCTCCTTTATAACAATATGATCGCTAAACGCTAAACATATGAAGCTTATGACAAAAAAAGAACGTTACGAAAAGGCCATTGCTTGGTTCCAAAAAAACATGGAGATGGCAGAGACGGAGTTGGAGTTCGGCTCTGTTTTTCAGCTTTTGGTGGCAGTCATTCTCTCTGCTCAATGTACAGACAAGCGTGTGAACATGGTTACACCGGCTCTTTTTGCTCGTTTCCCTGACTCAAAATCGATGTCTAAGGGCTCTGTTGAAGAGATATTAAACCTAGTTCATAGTGTCTCTTATCCGAACAGTAAGGCTAATCATCTGCATGATATGGCCGTAATGTTGGAGAATGAGTTTGGTGGCGAGGTCCCTAGCGATATGGACCAATTGCAGCGTTTGCCTGGCGTAGGACGAAAAACGGCCAATGTGATGATGGCCGTAGCCTTTAATCAGGCTGCCATGCCGGTAGACACACACGTTTTTAGGGTCTCTAATCGAATTGGTTTTACGAATAATTCTAAAACGCCGTTGCAGACGGAGAGGGAACTGGTACGTAATATCTCGGAAAACCTGCAATCTAAGGCTCACCATTGGATTTTGTTGCATGGTCGGTATGTTTGTACCGCCCGCAACCCCAAATGTGCCCAATGTGGCATTTCTGAGATTTGCAAACACTACCAATCCAATAAGAAAAAGCACAAAGAGACAGATAATTGTTAATTCCAATGTTTTCACTTGTTTTACTTCTTCGCTAATTCTGATTAATTCAATTTTTTTTAGAACTTTGCAGACTAAATTCAGAAAATTAATTTATATGAGAAAGATTACTCTTTTTATCATTTCCATTTTTTCTTTGGCCTCTCTTTGGGCACAAGAGGAGAAGGTAAATTTTAAATTTACTCCTTACGGTTTTATTCGAAATGACTTTTATTTTGATTCGCGTCAGAATTTGGAAACTGCTAATGGTCTTTTTTACATAATGCCATTAGATAAAGCTCCGAATGGCTTAGGCGAGGATGTTAACAATGTCCCTTCGTCTGCCTTTTTTGCAATAGCAGCTCGCTTGGGAATCAAGATTTCAGGTCCTGATGTGTTGGGTGCAAAGTCATCCGCTCGTATCGAAACCGATTTTGCAGGTTTTGGAGCTAGCACCACCATGTTGAGAATACGTCAGGCATGGTGTAAATTGGAGTGGAACAAGGTTGATTTGCTTGCTGGACAGACTTGGCATCCAATGTTTGGAGATGTTATTCCAACAGTACAGAGTTTGGCTACAGGAAGTCCGTTCCAACCATTCAACCGTAGTCCACAGGTTCGTGTTGACTACAAATTCACACCTTCATTCAGAACTTATTTCTCTGCATTATATGAATTCCAGTATATGTCAGCAGGACCTAATGGTTCTTCTCAAGAATATCAGAAGAATGCCATCGTTCCTGAGTTGTATGTAGGTTTGGATTTCAAGAAGAACGGCTGGATTGTAGGTGCTGGTGCAGGTTTCCTTCGTCTTCGTCCAAGGGTTAAGTTTGAGAACAAGGAGACAGGTTTAACAAGAAAGGTTTCTGACAACATAAACTCTTTCTCTATGAATGCTTTCTTGCAGTACACAAATGACTTATGGGCATTTAAGGCAAAGACTATCTACGGTCAGAACATGGCTCATTTGTTGCTTATGAGCGGTTATGCAGTATCTGATGTTAATAGTGATGGTAGCTTCGATTACACTAACTTAAAGAACTCTACAAGTTGGGCTAATATAACTTACGGAAAGAAAACTCAGATCGGTTTATTTGCTGGTTATAGCAAGAACTTAGGTTCTGATGATAGATTAGAATCTCGCGATATGGTTTATGTAATGGGATTCCCTAATCTTGATAAGGTTTACAGAGTTGCTCCACAAGTTTCTTATAACTTGAAACATTGGACATTTGGCGTTGAGTACGAGCGTACAACTGCATCTTACGGAAAATTGAATCTAAAAGATGGAAAAGTAACTGATACTCATGATGTAACAAACAATCGTATTGTTGCTGTGATGATGTATTTGTTCTAAAAGAGATAAAGAACTACTTAAAAAACAAAATAGGCTGCGTCATAACGATGAAGCCTATTTTGTTTATATAGATAAAACTTAGTGTAGTTTCCTGATTTTAGTTGACCGAAAACAAAATGAATTTCTAGTTAAATGAATTTTGTCTACACCCACTTTGATCAGTATATTTCTGTGTAAATCCCTTTTGAAATACAATAAATGGAAGATAGTAGCGAAAGGCATTAAACGCCTTTTTTTTATTTCTAAAGAGATTTATAGAATAAATGAGTCCTTAAAGTTCTATTTTATGCCATCATTGTTCTAAATCGAACTAAGATGTACTATTGGAAATAAAATTTCCTATATTTGTGGTCAAAAAGAGAACAGTTGAATTAAAATAGAACAATCATGAAGGATATGGAAGCAGAAAATGAGTTATTCACAAAACAGCAGACTATCGGAGAAACAATAAATGCTTTTGATAGAGAAACGATTCGTATGTTTAATGATTATGTAATGCATGAGAATGACTTTATAATCACTAAAGATCTTCATTCAATTCCTGTTTTTGATTACCCTTTTCGCACCAATGTTTTTATTTTTCTTCTTTGTTTGGATGGTAGCATTGATGTGGAGATAAACTTGAAATCTTACCATCTT
>JALNVE010000156.1 GCA_023227695.1 Paludibacteraceae bacterium | reverse complement strand
TTTACATACTTTTGCCAAGGTCATTCTTAAACTATTGTAACAAACAATCTGTTTTTGATTATAGCGACTATTTTTATTGAACAAATTTATCTAGAATCCAGTTTTTTAAAAAAATGAACAAGAAATTATTTTTGTATTTTTTGGCTTTCGCAGCCATTTTCCTATTCTCTTGCAAAAGTTCGGAAGAAGTTTCGAACGAAGCTGACTTTTTAGAGTACATAAGCGGCTACACATCAGGTCCATTATCCAAATACTCTAGTATTAGGGTCTCCCTGGCAACCGCTTCTCCCGTCTTTGACCAGAAAGACAAAGATGAGGTGATCAAAGAAATCTTTGAGTTCTCGCCAAAGATAGAAGGTACTGCCCATTGGGTAGACAAGAGCACTATCGAGTTCAAACCCACTGCCCCTCTAAAAAACGGCGAGTCATTCATTGGTGAGTTCCATCTTTCAAAGGTTTTGAAAGTAAAAAAAGAGGAACAAGAAAATTTTAAATTCAAATTCAGAACAATCAAACAACGCGTCTCTTTCGAGTGCGGTTATCCTATATATAAAGAAGACGGATCTGTCGAAGTGAAAGGCCGTCTCTTCTTAACCGACAAAGATGAGGAAGAGAACATCAAGAAGGTATTGACAGCCGAATTAAATGAAAAAAAAGTCGACATCACTTGGGATAAACTTTCCGAACTAGAGTCTGGATACCAATACACTTTCAGCGTTCAGGGCATCCGTTCCGATTTAGAGAAAGTGCAGGAAATCGAATTTGAATGGGATGGAGAACCTATTAACTCCGAGAATTCCGATTCGTTCAAAGAAGAGATAGCATCGACAAATACTTTTCAATATATTGGAAATAAAGTAATCAATGGTGAAGATGCTCATATTGAAGTCTATTTCAACCAAGTTCCGGCAAAGCAGGATTTCGAGAATTTCTGCATCATCTCTTCAGAAAACACTCCTTGTTCATTTATTCAGGAAAACAGTTTACTGAAGATATACCCAAAGAAAATGTTCGACTCCGAAAAGAGCATGATAATCAGCGGAATGTTAAAGAGTACTACAGGTCAGACACTGAAAAATGACGTTACTCTATATGTAAAATTCGAAAGCATCCAACCAGCCGTTAAGTTGTTGAACAACGGAGTAATTCTTCCAACTACTGACGGAATAACACTTCCATTCCAAGCTGTTAACTTGAGTGCCATCGACGTCACTGTATTGAAGATCGAAACCAGCAACACACTTCAGTTCTTACAGGTCAATGATTTGAACGGAAAAAGCGAAATGAAACGAGTTGCATCTCCTGTTTTAAGAAAGAAAGTTATACTAAACGAGTCTGCAGCTGACCTTACTCAATGGCAGACATTCTCATTGGACTTGTCTGAGATCATCAACAAAGATCCAGGTGCCATTTATAGCGTCATCCTATCTTTCAGAAAGAGCTACTCTTTGTACCCTTGCGGAAGCGAAGAGGTAGAACAAGAAGACGAGGACGAATATTATGACGGCATCGACAAAGACTGGCAGCAAGGCGAAATGGGATACTACAACAGCGACTATTATTACGACGACTACTGGAATGACGAAGACTATGACTACAGCAAGAGAAACAACCCTTGCTATAATGAATATTACAGACAAAGCGAACGTAGAGCTGAGACAAACATCTTGGTGTCTGACTTAGGTGTCATTGCCAAGGCTGGTTCAAACAACAAAATGTACGTTTATGTATCCAACCTCAAAACAACAGAACCTGAGAGTGATGCAGAGATTACATTCTACAACTACCAGCAAGTACCTATCTGCAAAGCAAATACCAACAGTGAAGGTATAGCTGAGATAGAATACAAGGTCCGCCCATTCTTCATCGAGGTATCTAAGAACGACCAAAAAGGTTATTTGAAAATTCAGGACAACTCAGCACTGTCACTCTCGGCCTTCGACGTTGGTGGTGTGGTTTATGACAAAGGCATGAAGGGTTATATCTACGGTGAGCGTGGCGTTTGGAGACCAGGAGACGACATCTATCTGAGCCTTCTTTTGCAAGACCAAGACAACATGCTCCCTGGCGGGCACCCAATCACTTTGGAATTGACTAATCCGAAGGGTCAGAGATACACTAAACTCATGCAGAAGTTTGAGACAGGCAAGTTCATCTACTCTTTCAAGATAAGCACAGAAGAGAGCGTTCCTACAGGAAACTGGAATGCCACATTCAGCATAGGTGGAAGCACATTCAAGAAATCAATTAAGATTGAAACGGTAAAACCAAACCGTCTGAAAATCACGTTGAATGTGGATAAAAACCTCATCAAATCAGGATCTTTAGCTCAGTTTTCATTGAATGCAGCATGGCTTCACGGCGGAGCTGCTGCCAACAAAGAGGCCAAGGTATCCGTTAAGATGAGAAAAGCAACCACTGCATTCCCTAAATTCAAAGATTATGCATTTGAAAGTCCTGCTGCAATGAACTTCACCGACAAAGAGAGGGAGTTGTGCACAGGAACAACCGATGCAAACGGAAATTGCTCTTTCAAGAAAGAGATGCCTGAGATTGACAACCTTCCAGGTATGATGGAGGTTTCTTTCTCTACCCGCGTATTCGAAGGCGAAGGCGATTTCAGTATCAATTACCAAAAAGCTAACTATTCACCATTCTCCGAGTATGTCGGAATCCGTGCGCCAAAATCACCAAACAGAAATGGCATTTACTACACCGGCAAAGACAACACTTTCGAAGTTGTAAGAGTTTCCGAAAATGGAGGATTGGCAGAAGACAACAGCCACCTACACTACCGTGTATACAAATTGTCATGGAGATGGTGGTGGGATTCCAACAACACAGAAAACTTGGCTTATTACATCAACGATGAATATGCCGACGAGTTTCAAGAAGGTGATATTTACACAACGAACGGAAAGGGTAATTTCTCTCTCAACATCAACGACGACAACTGGGGACGTTACCTCATTCTCGTAAGCAACCCTGAAGGTCATGTTACCGGATGTATTTCACACTTCGATTGGGAGAGCTGTGTAGGAAGAGCCAAAAAGGACGATCCTCAAGGCGCAACTATGCTTACCTTCTCTACAGATAAGGACAAATACAATGTTGGCGATAAGATCAAGATTCAGATTCCAACTCCAAACGGAGGAAGGGCTCTTGTCTCTTTAGAGAACAGAAGCAAAGTGATCTCTTCTCAATGGGTTGAGTCAAACGGCATGTCAAATAACACAACCCTTGAAATTGAAGCTACTCCAGACATGGTACCAAACGTCTATGTCAACATCACATTGGTTCAGCCTCATAAAAACACAGTCAACGACCTTCCTATCCGTCTTTACGGAGTTCAGAACGTCAATGTGGAGAATCCGAACACGGTTCTTACTCCTGTCATCAAAATGGCAGATGCCATTGAATCAGAAAAGAAGTTCGAAGTGAACGTTTCTGAAAAGGATGGCAAAGAGATGGAATATACGCTTGCTATCGTTGACGAAGGTCTTTTGGACTTGACCAACTTCAAAACACCAAATGCACACGACGACTTCTTCAGAAGAGAGGCATTGGGTGTTAACACTTGGGATATGTACAACATGGTTATCGGTGCCTTTGGAGGTAAGATCGAAGAACTCTTCAGCATCGGTGGTGACCAAGATTTGAAGAATGAAGACCAAGATAAGACAAACAGCCGATTCAAGCCAGTTGTCAAGTTCATTGGTCCTTGTAAACTCGGAGCTAAGAAGACAGACAAACACGTTATCGAGTTGCCTCCTTATTTCGGTTCAGTAAGAGTCATGGTAGTTGCTTGCAACGACAAAGCATACGGAAACGATGAAAAGAGCGTCAAGGTTCAGAAACCGCTGATGATTTTGGCTACTCTACCTCGCGTAGCAGGACCTAAAGAGGATATCACTTTGCCAGTCAACATCTTCTCTATGGACGGAAAGAGCAAGAACGTAACCGTAACCGTCAACGCAGGAGACATTATCGGAGTGGAAGGAAACAAAACAAGATCGGTAGCCTTCTCTAAATCGGAAGATAAGATCGTCACCTTCTCGTTGAAGGCGGGCAACAAGCTAGGCAAACAGAAGATCAGCATTACCGCTACCGACGGTAAAAACAAAGTCAACAGCGAGATTTGGTTAGAGGTTAGAAATCCGAACCCTCGCAACACCATCAGTACGATGTACCAATTCAACGCTGGTGAAACCAAAAATCTGCCTTACAACCTATTCGGAACAGAAGGTTCGAATACGCTCTCTTTGGAATTTGCAACCATACCGCCAATCAATTTGGATTACAGATTGAAGTACCTTATCGGTTACCCTCACGGATGTGCCGAACAGACTTCATCTAAGGGATTCCCTCAACTATTCATGCCTCTGCTCTGCGACTTAACAGAAAGCGAGAAAGAGGAGTGCAGCAAGAATGTTGATAATGCCATCAACAACCTTACTCAGATGCAGTTGAACGACGGTTCTATTGCCTACTGGATGGGAGGAAACTACAGCTACCAATGGGTAACTTCATACGCAGGTAACTTCTTGATTGAAGCTAAGAACCACGGATTCTCAGTTTCAGCTTCACTTCTATCAGACTGGGCTGAATACCAGAAGAATAAGGCGAACAACTGGAGCTATCGTAACTTAAACCACTACGACTACGATGAAGCGAATGACTTCACTCAAGCGTACAGACTATACACCTTGGCTCTTTACGGCAAACCAGAGAAAGGAGCCATGAACAGACTGAAGGAAGACAGCAGACTCTCCATCAATGCAAAATGGAGATTGGCGGGAGCCTACGCTTTATGCGGAGACAAGAGTACAGCTGAGTCTATACTTTCATCCATCGTTGCCCAAGAGGAGACAGCAGAGGAGAAACTTTATGGTCAGAACTTCGGATCTTCTTTCCGAGACAAGGCGATGATTCTTGAGACTCTCTGTCTATTACAGAAAGACCGCGAGAGCATGGAAATGGCTCAAGAGATTTCAAAAGAGATGATGAAAGACAAATGGATGAGCACCCAAGAGACTGCTTACGCGCTTATTGCCATCAGTAAAATGACAGAGAGAGCCGGAGCTAGCAAGAGCATCAAGGCATCTTACAAACAGTTTAACAAGGCAGAGGCCATCAACAGCACTAAGTCAGTCATCAAGAAAGATTTGAGTGTAGCCAAGCTTGGCGAAGGAAAGGTTTCTGTAACCAACCAAAGCAACGGTACGATCTTCGTAACCATCACTGAATCAGGATTGCCTGCCGAAGACAATACTCCTGCAAAAGAGAGCGGTTTGAAGATGAGCATCAAATATCTGAACGAAGATGGTCGTCCGGTCGACATCAACAGAATGAAGCAAGGAACAGACTTCATCGTACAAGCAAGCGTTACAAACACATCCACTTATGAGGATTACAAAGAGCTTTCATTAATCCAGATATTCCCTTCTGGTTGGGAGATCTTCAACGAGCGATTGAATGATGAGAACACAAACAACGACAATTCAAATTTCTCATATCAAGACATTCGTGATGATAGGGTTATGACCTACTTCAACCTCGACAGAGGAAGAACAAAGACCTTCTACTTAAGAATGAATGCGGCTTATAAAGGTAAATTCAGATTACCTGCCACTTCATGCGAAGCCATGTATGATAATGAGATTGCAGCAAGAAACGTAGGTCAATGGATTGAGATCACCAACTAAAGTTTCTTTGTTATAACAAATGGATACAGAGACTAAACGGTCCTTTGAAAAAAGGATTGTTTAGTCTCTGTTGTTTTTAAAAGAAAACTATCAAATAGGAAAAACTATCTTTTCCCATATAAAAATAAATCACTTATCCAATAATAAGTTATGAACAGAATTAACTATGTTAAATATTTTAAACCTTAACATCCTTAAGAGGTAATATATATGTTACGGAACAGAATATACGCTCATCTACAGCAAACCAACGTTAAAAAACTTCAAACATGTTTTACAGCATGTCGTTTTTTGCAAGTCTGCAAAACCAAAAACCTTAGATTTGTGACCGTTCAATATTTTTAAAACGAAACGTAATCTTTCACTTTAAAGACAAATGTTTTATAAAAGATTGGTTGACGAATGTTAGACACACTTGATTTAGAGGATGAAATACTGATGATAAAGTTGAGTAAATTTTAGTATAAGTAGAACATTACGTTTACAACGCATCCCTGAACGGAGGATTAAGCAGCGATAGAGATTAAAAAGGTTTTTGACAAAACGAATTATTCCCTCACACCGACCAAACTCCCGATTTAACAATGAGGGGACACGAATTGAACCAGAAAACAAAAAATTCTCATTTTCTTGACGTATTTCGCACAAATCGCAAGGAGCAAAACAAACAAAGGAGGTTAACATGAGACACAATAATAAAAACATTGTGGCAATTTTGCTTTTATCATTATTTGCTTTTTCAGCAAACGCTCAGCAAAAAACCACTAAAGATAAAGTTTTAGCAAGTGTTGCAGGAATGCAGGAGCAAAGACAAACCATCGACTCACTCTTATTGATTGAAGCCACTCAAGACGAAGAATACGAAGACATCCCGTCAGATTCCCTCTACGGAGAATGGGACAACGAAACACTAAATCCATATAAAGTTAAGATAACAGAGATAAAAGACTCTTTCTTGGTCGATTGCTCTGAATACGTTCACCCTATTGATAACATTGTCACTTCAGAATTTGGACAACGTTGGGGTCGCTTCCATGCAGGTATAGACATGCGCATTAAAGTAGGAGATTCCGTCCGCTGCGCATTCTCAGGAAAAGTAAGAATTGCCCGCACAGGTTCAAGAAGAAGAGGCTACGGTTATTACGTAGTGATCAGACACGAAAACGGATTGGAAACTTTATATGGACACCTTTCAAAAATCTTGGTTAAACCTGACCAAGAGGTCAAAGCCGGTGAAGCCATCGCTTTAGGAGGAAACACAGGACGTTCTACCGGACCTCATCTCCATTTCGAGACAAGATATTTAGGAAATCCTATTAACCCAAGAAATTTCATCGATTTCGACAACTACGTTATCAAATACGACAACTACACTATCACCAAGGCAGAGTCATTCAAAGAATTCAAAGAATTCGTAAACAGCCCTACAAGATACTACAGAGTTAGACAAGGCGATAACCTTGGATACATAGCCAGAAAACATCACACAACAGTGAGCAGACTGTGCAAATTGAACAGATTGAAAGCAACCTCAGTAATAAAAGCAGGTAAAAAGCTCCGTGTATCCTAACTGGAAAGACATCGAACAATGTTTTTTTTACACAAAATGCATTTGAACATTTGCAAGTTAAAAATAAATGAGTACCTTTGCATCGCTTTTGAGAAATAAGGCAACAAGGGAGAGCTAGTAGCTCAGCTGGTAGAGCACATCCCTTTTAAGGATGGGGTCTTGGGTTCGAGCCCCAACTGGCTCACTTAAGCGATTGGAAAGCAATTTTCAATCGCTCTTCTTTTACAGTTGTGAAAGAACTGATTGAACCATTTGTTCTAATTAGGGGTCAGTAGAAATTTAGTGGGGAAAGAAATATCATAAAAAACCAAGTATCAACGTTTCTATACCATGGAAACAAAACAACTAATAGCGTTGGCAGA
>JALNVE010000155.1 GCA_023227695.1 Paludibacteraceae bacterium | reverse complement strand
GTCAAAATAAAAAAATACAAATCAAAAAAAATATCCATTCCAGCAAGCTAGCTTGCTGGAATGGATAAATCATAGTATGTTTGTCCAATAAAACCTGTAACGCTTATTTAGGACTTGATAAAAACCTAACTTTCTAAAAACTATGAGTTCATGCGAGAAACCACAAAGGCGACATCGTTAAACACAATTCTTTTGCTACGAATCAAAAACAATTTTCAAAAGGAACTACGTATCGCACAGATGCTGGACTGAACTTCCAATGGATGAAGGCCGATATGCATTTTGTATTCGATAATGAAATGCACATTAAATTAGTCTACTTACCTGTTTTCTAGATTGACCTCTATCAAAACTTAGTGCATAAACTTTACTTACCCAAAGGGTTTTGCACTTGATCCAAAAATTCATTTTTAAGAAGCAATAAAAAAACGGACAGATACCCTTTTGCATCTATCCGTTCTTCTATTTATTTAATTTATATTCAATTACTCTTCTGTTTCTGGAGGAGCTTCTGAATTAAAAAATTCAACATCTAAGGAATCTGTTGATAGAGAATCACCTTCTAGCGTGTTTCGATAATACCTTTGACAATTGTATTCCCTTGTGATTTTCTGTTTTGGTTTTTGAAAACGTCCTCTGTATTGTGCCAACGCAGGGTCTTGCAATGCGTCTTGAACAAAATAACCAAACACCGGCAAAGCCGTACGGCTACCTTGTCCTAACTCACCTGTACGGAAATGGATACTACGATACTCTCCTCCGACCCAACATCCTGCTACTAGATTTGGAGTTATTCCAACAAACCAAGCATCAGAGTGATTGGATGAAGTTCCTGTTTTTCCTCCAAAATCAGTTTCAGCCAAGACTGGATGGATGTAACTCCAAAGTGCTGCCGTTGTTCCCTCCACCTCTGTAAGTCCACCTCTCAGCATCTCACGCATTAAGAAAGCCACCTCGTAATCCAAAACCTTTTTGTCTGTGTTTGGCGCCTTATATATAACCTCTCCATCTCGGTTCACTACCTTCGTAACCAAAACGGGTTCATGAGTAACACCCTCATTTATAACCGTACAATAAGAATTGACAAGTTCCAACAAAGATACATCACTTGCACCCAAACAAGTTGCAGGAACCGTATCGTTCAATGGCGACTTGATACCCATTTCATGAGCTGTACGATTGATATTCGGGATGCCAACTTCCTGAGAAATTTTCACCGCAATACTATTCAGAGACCTTGCGAAGGCTGCTTTCAAAGAGAAAGTTTGCCCTGAAAAATAGCCATCAGCATTATGAGGCGCCCAATTAACTCGCTTACCCTTCGCCTTATCCCATACTTCCCATGCAATGTAAGAGTCTTCTCGTTCATCACAAGGACTCATACCTTGTTTCATAGCCTCTGTATAATCAAAGATTTTGAAAGTAGAACCTGACTGACGTTTTGCCGTAACCTTGTCATATTTCCAAGAATTGAAATCCACATCACCCACCCAAGCTTTCACCTGGCCGTTATGTGGATCCATAACCAAGAAACTGCAATGCATGAACTTCACCATATAGCGGATAGAATCCATCGTGCTCAAAACCGTATCAACGCGACCTGTTGTATCTCTTCCATCAACACGTTGATATTCAAACACCTTCATTTTATGAGGCAAATTCAAATAATAGTCAATGGAATCAGCATCGCCTTTAAACTTCTTATTCAAAATACGATAATAGTCAGTATGTTTAGCAATGTTTTCTATGAACCCAGGAATTTCTTCATGAGCCTCATTCTGCCAAGGATTTGCGCTATCCCAATGGCGATTGAAAGTACGCTGAAGGGAACGCATCTTCTTTATAACTGAACGCTCAGCATAAACCTGCAATCGAGAATCCAATGAAGTATAAATCTTCAAGCCATCGGAATAAATATCATAACCCAAACTTTTCAACGTATCCTTCATTTCATTGCAAACAGCATCACGAAAATAGAGAGCCTTCCCATCATAATTCGTCTCTACCTCGTATTTCAAATCAATAGGTAAAGCGCACAAAGAATCATATTGAGCCTTGTTTATATGTTCATGAGACAACATATTACCTAACACGACATTGCGTCTTTCCAAACTGTTATTTGGATTTATGCGCGGATTATAATAACTGGTCGCCTTTAACAATCCCACTAAAGTAGCCGATTGTTCGTAATTCAATTTTCTTGGCGTTGTCTGGAAAAAGGTTCGACTTGCAGTCTTTATACCATAAGCATTACTACCAAAATCGACCGTATTCAAATACATGGTGATGATTTCATCTTTATTGTAACGCATTTCAATTTTCACTGCAGAAATCCATTCTTTGAATTTCATAATCACAAGTCCTACGCCCGGTATATGTCCAAATAAGCCTTTTGAATATTGCGACCGAACCTTAAACATATTTTTGACTAACTGCTGAGTAATTGTACTAGCACCTCTTTTCTTTCCTTGCATAATATCTTTTGCAGCAGAAAACAAGCCCTGCACATCTATACCGAAGTGACCGTAAAAACGCTCATCTTCCGTACAAACCAAAGTTTTGATTAGAATAGGTGAAATGTCTTTATACTCAACCGGCGAACGATTCTCTTTGAAAAATTTACCCATCATCTGGCCATCACAACTGTATATTTCAGAAGCTTCTGCCTGAACAGGATTGGCTATATTGAACATACTTGGAGATTTTCCAAAAAGCCATAAGAAATTCATGTCTATTGCTCCAAGTAAAAGCAAAAAGGCTATGAAAAAAGAAATGATACCAATTCCAGCTTTTTTGTACCATTTACTATTTTTATATAAACCGACATACCAAGAAGTATATCTTTTTATAAGGTTCTTTCCACAAAGGAAGAAAGACTTTATTTTTTCCATTCCCATATATAAGTAAGATATGAATGAAAGAAGAGAAAAAAATATTTAGTTCGTTTATGCCTCATCTCTTCATTTCAAATTAACATACAAAGATATAATCTATTAAAGAAAAAAGAATCGGCAAGTCTCTTTTTTTCATTTATAAAAGACGACGAACTACTTTTCTTTTTTAGCATTTCAAAAAACCAGTCACAAAAAAAGAAAAATGAACTGTTTTACACCTTAAGTTACGATTTTTAGTTGTTTTTCTTCAGAACCAAACTTTTTAAGCAAGAAGTAAATTATTATCTTTGTAGACTAAAAAACGAAAAAAGGGAAAAGCTTTTTCATGACAGAGACTCTACATATAGCACAAGCAAATGGGACTTTAAAGCAAAGCTGTGCTTACAAAGTTGGATTAGATGCGGGTTCTACCACATTGAAATTGGTCATTACTGATAACAATGGTAAAATTCTCTTTTCAGACTACAATAGACATCACGCGAATATTCCTTTGGCACTTTCTCTATCTTTAGAGAAAGCCATGTCCGAATTCGGAGACATCGACGTAAGTATTGCAGTAACAGGTTCGGCTGGAATGGGTTTAGCTGAAAGATACAACATTCCTTTCGTACAGGAGGTCGTTGCGGCCACTATTGTCATCGACAAAAAATATCCTGACGTCAAGACTTTGGTTGACATCGGAGGAGAAGACAGCAAGATGATTTTCTTCAACCAGAATCGTCAAGCCGATATCCGAATGAACGGTAATTGCGCTGGAGGTACTGGTGCTTTTATCGATCAGATGGCTGCTATTTTAGGAGTTACGCCTTCCGCTTTGGGACAACTTGCTTTAAATGCAGATACCGTATACCCTATTGCATCTCGTTGTGGAGTTTTCTCAAAAACAGACATACAGAACTTGATCAGTCTGAACGTCAAACGCGAAAATATCGCGGCATCCATCTTCCATGCAGTTTCAACACAAGTTATCTCAACTCTTTCAAGAGGATGCGACATTCAACCTAAAATATTCCTTTGTGGAGGACCTTTGACATTTATTCCTGCACTTCGCAATGCATTCAAAGAAAAATTAAAAATCAACGACGAAGACCTTATTTTCTCAGAAAATGCAGCCGTAATTCCTGCCTGGGGAGCTAGTTTGAGTTCTGAATGCGAAGAGAATGCAACAAGAAAGATTAGCGAATGTATTGCCAAATTCAAAGAGAAAAAAGTTATTCAAAGAGCCCCTTCTGGATTAAAGCCTTTGTTTAAGAACGAACAGGAATTTTCCGAATGGGAAAAAGAAAAGGCTCTTCATAAAATAGAAAAGATTGATTTAAAGCAGCTTAAAAATGAAAATTGCTATATCGGCATAGACTCAGGGTCAACAACTACCAAAATTGTTGCTATCAACGAGGACGACCATATTTTCTTCACTTTCTATAAAAAGAACGGAGGAAAATCTTTAGAGACAGTCAAAGAGGGTCTTGCCCTACTCTGTAAAGAGGCAAAAGAGGCGAAAAAGAAATTGATTGTTAAAGCCAGTTGTTCCACTGGATACGGGGAAGATCTTATCAAGACAGCCTTCGGTTTATCCTACGGAATGGTTGAGACGATTGCCCACTACACTGCAGCATACAAGCTCAACCCGCAAGTCTCCTTCATTTTGGATATCGGCGGACAAGACATGAAGGCCATCTTCGTTGAAGAAGGCGCCATCAACCGTCTTGAAATCAACGAAGCTTGTTCTTCTGGCTGTGGCTCATTCATTGACAACTTTGCTACATCACTAGAATGTACAATCGGTGATTTTGTAGAGAAGGCTTGTCGAAGCAGTAATCCAGCAGACCTAGGTACTAGATGTACCGTATTCATGAACTCTAAGGTAAAACAATGTTTGCGTGAGAATGCATCAGTCGAAGACATCTCAGCTGGATTGGCTTACTCTGTTATTAAAAACTGTCTATACAAAGTTCTTAAGTTAAAAGACACAAAAGAGCTTGGTGACCATATCATACTTCAAGGCGGAACAATGCGAAACAAAGCTGTTGTCCGAGCCTTCGAGCAACTCATAGGAAAGACTGTAATCGTATCCAACTACCCCGAATTGATGGGAGCTTACGGTGCGGCGCTTCATGCAAAGAAACGTAGTAATAACCAACTTGTCGGCGCTCTTCTGCTCGACACTTTAGCAGACATAAAAGACTACGAAACGGAGCAGATGCGATGTGTGGGTTGCGAAAACAACTGCCAAATTTTAAAGAATATATTCGGGGACGGAAAGATCTTCTACTCCGGAAACAAATGCGAAAAAGTCTATACCAACAAAGGCGAAAAAGGCAGAATGGCTTTCAACATGAGTCTGTTCAGATATGAATTGGCTTTCAAGAAAAACATTCGTTTGGATGAGAATCAAAAACCGTTCTGCTCAATTGGCATTCCGAGAGCACTGAACATGCACGAGAACTTCCAATTCTGGCATACGCTGCTCACGCTAAACAACATAGAGGTTATTACTTCATCCCGTTCAACATTTAGAATGTATGAGAAGGGATTAAATACCGTTATGGCAGATAACATCTGTTTTCCTGCCAAGATAACCCACGGTCATATTTTTGACCTCATTGATAAGAAGGTAGATAGGATTCTTTTCCCTTACGTTATCTACGAGCAGATAGAGCCTCAGTCTAACAACAGCTACAACTGTCCTATTGTATCAGGTTATTCAGACGTCATCAGAAGTTCCATCAACCCTGAGGACAAATACGGGATTCCGTTAGATGCACCTGTGATCAACTTCAATGACAAGGGTCTATTAAAAAAGGCTTGTAAACAATATCTGAAGTCCGTTTTGGGTGATTGCTTCACAGAAAACAATTTCGACGAATCTTTCAAAGCTGCACTTGACGCTAAAACAAAATACGAGCAAACGTTACACAAAAAAACCGTTCATATTCTCGAGAAGGCAAAAGAGGAGAACCGATTCATCATTCTTCTAGCCGGACGACCTTATCACAACGACCAACTCATTCAGCATAAGATTTCAGAAATCATCACATCTTTCGGTGTAGATGTCATAACGGAAGATTTATTAAGAGGATCTGATAAAAAGATTGAGGATTCACATCTCATACCACAATGGTCATACATGAACCGTATCATGAAGGCCGCACAATGGGTTGCTAATTCTGACGAACATGTTTACTTCGTACAGATCACATCGTTCGGTTGCGGACCAGACTCTTTCATCATTGACGAGCTAAGCGATCTACTTCACAGAAATGGCAAGACTTACACCGTACTGAAAGTAGATGACGTAAACAACGCAGGTTCTCTAAAATTGAGAATTCGCTCACTCATCGAATCCTTGAAATTCAAAGACGAAACGGAACATAAAGAGCAAGAATTTCAAACTACTCCAAAATTTCTAGAGAAAGACCAAGACAAACGAATCTTGGTACCATTTTTCTCTGAATTCCACTCTCCTTTCATTCCAGCATGTTTCGAATTGATGGGCTGCAAGATGGAGAACATGGAGCCAAGTGACAAGAAATCGGCCGAGTTAGGATTAAAATACGCAAACAATGAGATTTGCTATCCAGCAACATTAATTGTAGGCGACTGCATACGAGCCTTACAATCGGGAAAATACGACAATAATAACTTAGCATTTGCCATCACACAAACTGGTGGGCAATGCAGAGCTACTAACTACATCGCTTTGATAAAAAAAGCGCTCATAACTGCCGGATACGACAATATACCTGTCATATCTGTCTCTATCATGAACACCATTAACGATCAGCCAGGATTCAATCTGAACGTTAAAAACGGAGCAAAAACCACGATATATGCTCTACTCTATGGTGATGCTATTAGCAAGATGTATTACTCAGCCGTTGTAAGGGAGAAGAGCCCTGGCATTGCTGACAAACTCAAAAAAGAGTATTTAGACAAAGCCATTCCTTGTATCGAGAAGAAAGATATAACTAAACTTTTAAAGACATTGGAAGAGGCTGCGACTAAATTCAATGAAGCTATAACTGACAAAAAGGCACCTCGAGTTGGTATCGTAGGTGAGATTTTCATCAAATACAACTCATTTGGCCATCAACACGTGGTAGATTGGTTAATCAAACAAGGAATAGAACCTGTGATACCACCATTGATTGAATTCTTTACTCAATACTTTCCTAATGCAAAGTTCAACGAAAGTTGTTTCTTAAATGAGAGCCGTTCTATTAAAGAAAAACTGCTTACCATCATTGGAGAGAAGATGATGAACAGAATTGAGCATAAAATTGACAAGGCAGCAAGTAAGTACAGATACTACGAAGGCTTTGAGAATATTCATGATGCAGCCAAAAGTGCTGAAAAAATAATCAGTTTAGCTGCTCAATTCGGAGAAGGTTGGCTTATTCCTGCTGAGTTTGCTTCATTCGCTGAACGAGGCATCAATTTCGCCATCAGTCTTCAACCATTTGGCTGTATTGCCAACCACATCATTTCAAAAGGCATAGAGAAACGTGTTAAGGATACCTATCCGAACATGAACCTTCTATTTCTAGACTTCGACAGTGGAGTAAGTGAAGTAAACGTATTAAACCGTTTACACTTCTTAGCGAAGCAAGCCAAGGAAGAACGGATCAGCGGATAGGTGGGGTTGGTATAGCGACAAGAATCCCCAGATTCAAGAATAAAGTTTGGCAAGCCTGTACATGAAAAACTTCACGTCTGCCACGCCCCTGAACTGTGTTCGGAAAG
>JALNVE010000154.1 GCA_023227695.1 Paludibacteraceae bacterium | reverse complement strand
CTCTCTTACTACCGCAAGCTTAAAGCTCATCGGGTAGTCTTTTTGTGAACGTCTAACGTACTGTCTTTCTTTCCCTTTCATATTCGTTACTTTTTTGTTGTAACGCTATTTCAGGACGTGACAAACCAAAATCAAAGAAAGGCCAATAGCCAAACCTGCAAAATTTCCAGCTCCTTTTTTTTCGTCTGTTGTACCTAATACAACCAAGACAAACACAAAAGTGAAAAACACCTCAGCCAAGAAACCGCCCACAACTGAATTTGTTGCATTTGCACCTGTTTGGGTCACATAAGCCATATCAATGTTTGAAGTCAAAAGATAGAGAATAGCTGATGCAATGAAAGCTCCAATTACTTGGAAAATCATGTACATTGCAGCATCTTTCCCTGAGATTCTTCCTGACAACAAACAACCTAATGTAATTGCAGGATTAATGTGACATCCTGAAATTCCACCAATTGTGTATGCCATTGAGACAACAGCTAAACCAAATGCAACTGCGACGGTTAAAACTTGAGCAGTAGTTCCACAACCTCCATTGAAAATTGCGCTACCGCAACCCATTAATACGAGAACCATAGTTCCCACCATTTCTGCTAAATACTTTTTCATTGTATAATAATTAAATTAAATAAACTTTCTTTTAACTTGGGTTACAAACTAGATTTATTACTCTGTAAGACTATTTTCAAAGTTTAAACGTCACTAAATTAGGCAACATAGCTGGCTATACAACAAAAAAAGTGTCTATTTAAACCCAAAAGAAACAGTATGACAACATAATGCGGCCCATCCTATTGTTTCTTTTTATAACAAATTTAATTAAATTCAGCAAAGGAGGAGAAATTATCAGACGAAATATCCTCTTATCATAAAAAACGTCTTTCTCACCACCCCTCTGCCTTACTTTTTTTGATTATCTCGTCAAAAAAGGTATCGAATTCTTTTCTATACAGCTCATAATTATCCATCAACACATCTATCGCCTTGTGCGACATGTTGGGCAAAGAGGAATTACGCGACATTATATCCAAAGACTCTTTTATGCCTTGAACACTAGCATAAGCCGTAAGCCGACGATGAACAACAACATAGGGCAGATAATCATGAACCGAATCCGGCAATTTAAACCAATGAGAAAGTAACGTGGCGTAACAGAAAACGCTGAATTTCCACAATGGTTCTTTTGAATATCTGTGCCAATCTGCAGCTAAGAAATGATCATAAAACATATCATTCACAACACCGGCATAATGATGATAGGTTGGATAAAGACGAGCCCTGCTCTCTGCAGTAATCTCTTGTTCATCCATAAATTCATCAATTTTACGATGCATGACGATTCCACGTCTGATCCCTTCTGAATAGGATTCAAAACGTCGTCCTTTTACATCATCTCCGATGAAATTCCCAACCATCACCTCTTTTTCTCGGTTGGACAGATAAAGATGTGCCAAATAATTCATCAGTTAGCTCCTTTTTTTCGTTTTACGTATCGGATGCTTCTGAATGTAATGAATCCATGCATTGATAGTATCCAACAATACAACAGCATCCTGTCTAACCGCCCAAGCCTGAAGCTGGGAGAAACTTATATTAGTACTTATATCTATATTCTTATATTGCTTTGTCAAACGAGAAGCCGTTCCGTAATCGCAGACCGCATAATCAATGTCTCCACTTGAAACCAACATCACCAACTGTTCTGCATTGTAATCTGACATTTGCTCTATACAAAGAGTATCGCCTATCTCTGTCTCCAAATTTTTTAATCTTTGAAGAACAGGAGACGACTTCACCACAAAAATTTTCTTATCTGGAAGTTCCAACTGACTCGAAACAAATTTACTCGTTGTATCTCGTCTAATCCTCTGAACCAGCACCTGTTTATCCAAAGAAAGATTGTCTGTGAAGGCAATATCTTCACGCAATTCTGTAGTAACAGGTATACGTCTGGCAATCAAATCATATTTACCCTCATTTAATCCATCAATTGATTTGGTCAAATCATTTTCAAGATGTATTTCAACCGGAATTTTCAAATAGTCAGAAAGACTTTGAACCAATTCGTATTGCTCTCCAACTATGGTATCGTCTACCCTTATATAACTGTCAGACATGTACTCCATGACCACATGCAACACACTGTCCTTGCGAATATCGTCATAATCTCGGGTCAAGACAGCATTCTCACCTTTTCCCACTATGGCAAGTATCGTTAAACCAACGATAAACAAAGCCATGAGAATAAATATTTTAGTTTTTTTGGTCATCAAATACCTTACATGTTATTTCATAAAAATAATACATAAAATGGATATCCATTCACCACAAAGACTGCTTTAAAACAGTTCTTATGAGATGCAGTCAATCAAAGAAAAACATCATGCGGAACTCAACAACCCAAAGATTGCATCATAATAGGACGGCCAGGTTGACGTCCTAGATTATATATATTTAATAGCTCAAATTAGCTGATACACCCAGTTTAATGAACGAAGGGTTAAGGGCATAACCTTCCATGTTGACGTAATTATTACTGAACCAGCCTTGATTGATATGATTATATACAATGAAGAAACGAGCACGTTTCAAAAAACAGTTAATAAATGCATCCATATACGGATAATCTCCAAACTGTTGTTCCTGCTGATTACAGAACTGACCTGTAGCCGGGAAATAAGATTGTGCGAAATACTTAGAGTTGTATCTCATATCCATTCCTATCTGGAATGTCAACACCTTAAACAAATTGTCGTACTGGAAATAAAATTTCGAGAATGTTGTCAATTGCGGTACTGACAACACAAATTCATTGCTACTCTTCTGATAAGTCAACTCATTATCCAAATGGAAAAACCAAAGTTTAAACTTTTCGTTTAAAGAAAGGTTCAAAACTTCAATATTCTCTTCGCATTGAACAGGAATTGCGTTACTATTAAAGTAAATATAGTTATCCACATTAGAAAGACCAGCTCGGAAGCCCAAACCTAAACCTTTATAGAAACTGAACTCCGGAAATGTAAGATATCCATTCAAAGCACGGTTCTGTTTATACTCGAACGACTTATTCCAAGCAATACGGTTGGAGAAATAGTTTTCTTCAAAAAAGTCAGGAGCTTTGCTCTCTAATTTAAGGTCTGCACCTATCAGGACCTTTTGTTTCCACAAATTAAAGTCACTATTAATGCATGCACCTAAATTGAAGGATTTCTGTTTCTCTTTCTCATCAAAAAAGAAATACTCACCATAAAAATCGTAAGTGAAAGCCTGTCCCAAATGTTTGGACAAACGGGCACCTACACCATATTTATATCTGTAAGCCTCATCATAAAGCAGATCACATTTATATCCTAATAAATCTGGGTTCCAATAAGAAGCTCCTGCTGCCTGATAAGTATAACGTTTGATATCAGCCGTGAAATAGGCAGCCAAACCAAACTTCATCAACGTATTGAACTCCTCGTTCAACAAGATACCGGCTGTATGCTTCATCTGCCAGAAACGTGTTGAATCCATCGTCTTTATTTGATTAATACGCTTTGTAGAATCAATGCCATTATGTAAATAGAAAGAATCGGTCTGAGCAACATTACTTTCATAATATTTCTTATAATCAACCTCATTTTTGAAGGTATAGAAGAAAGAGGTAACCGGAATGAAAACTTTTGTAGTGGAATCTTCGGTAACCTTCACTTCACGCTCTATTCCTATGTGATATTTATAATTCAAGAAAGCATTCCAATTAACCAACTTGCTCCAAACATTATCCACAAAAAAGACTGGCATATTCGGCGAATCCAATTCTCCTGTAGCATTAGGGTTGGTTACATGAGCCATATCCATCAAACCACCGTTCTCATAGTTCTCATATCCATTGAAAGCAACATTGAGCATCAACTCATTATGTTTGCCCATATAGCTACCGAAAAGGCCTCCATTATAATCTCGCGTTGACTGAGAAGCATAACAACCATAGGCATTAATCCAATCACCATAAACCCCGAAATTGATTTTTGGATTCACATTAATGGTGAAGAGACCATTTATATGAGTTTCCGTTCTACTGCTAATACCGCCATCATAATAACCGATATTTGTGTACGGAACTTGCGTATTATAGTATATCAAATCTTCTGGCGACTGATAATAAATTTCATAAGGCTTAAAGAACATGAAATCGGATCTGCTCTTCAATCTATCATTAAAAATCATAGATTGAGCAGGCGAACCCAAATTGCCCAAGTATTGCAAACCGAGAGTTCTCTTATATGCAGGATTGGTGACAAAAAAGTCGTTCAGTATCGTATCCAACGATACGCTATCTACAGAGCCCATAGCATCAGTTATGGACCATGTTCTTATGCGTTTCTCCGTCAAAAGTTTCTTTTTCTTGAAACTTTGATTCTCAGAAGTTTCCGTCTGCGCAAAAGCAGATAAGGAAATTAACGCACCTACTATTATTAAACCTATATTTTTCATCGACTGCAAAGATATAAAAGAATAGAAAATGAAAAGCAAATAAGAATGAACATTTGAATATTAAAATTCAGAGACATTCAAAATTCCTCTCTTTTCTTTAAAAATTTCAGCCACACACTTTCTTGCATCGTATCATCAAACGACGATCGCCTTTCAACGTAGCTGCAAAAAGATAGACATCTCCGCCCTCCTTCAATTTCAATCGGGAACGTAATTCAGCCACTGTCTGAGGAAAGTTACGAACGGTCAGATTGGCCATTTTCAAACCTGCCAAACCTTGTTTCAGCTCAGCTTTATTCATTTGGAATGATGATTCCACCTCAAATGCCCTACCTGGAAAATCTGCCAAACATTCATCCGAAGTATAGAGATGCGTGTTCACATCCAACTTAGAGACAGGGAATCGCTGCGTCAAAAGCCTATACGCGCCACCCTTCAACAAAGAGACATTCGGCTCGTACAGATATTTCTGCACAGAATCGGCTAAACGGCAAGAGGAACTCTCCTCCTCTTTTTTCGTGAAAGAAAAGAGGTTTTGTCCATCCTTCTTCAGATTCACACAAACGATTTTTAACTCCGTTTCGTCTGTGTCGCGTTCCAATTTAAACAGCAGCTCCTTACACTCATTATCGACAGAAACCACGTGAACTTCAGTCACATTTTGCAACGACTGCAACGCAAGCGAGAGGTCCAACATCGGTGAATATTTGATGAGAACAAGAGGCGAATGTTCAAACAAGCCCTCTTGAAGAGCCGAAACATCCGGTTCGCAATCGACAACAGAGACAGTCTTTCTGCCGTAATTATCACGCCTTGCCGGGTCGAGATAGATGCAATCTACCTTCGGCATTTTTAACAAAAAAGAGGTGGCGTCATCACAACGCACCTCTATATGATTCAGTCCCAACACCATGAAATTGTGCTGAGCCACTGCTGACAAATTTTGATTTCTCTCCACATAGATAACCGAGGAGAAACGCTTTGCCATATAAGAACAATCGATGCCGAAACCACCCGTAAGATCGACTAAAGAGCCTCCCTCCACCAACGACGACTTGTATAAAGCCGTAGGCTCAGACGAACACTGTTCCATCGAGATATGAGGCGGATAGAGGATGCCCTCCACCTGCGCCAACGACGGCAACTTTCGGCGAGCAATCTGTCTGCCCTCAATCTGACTCAAGGCAAACGGAAGATCCACACCCTCAGCACGACCAGGATGCAACGCTAAATTGCGAACATCATCCTTTCCATGCTCGGCTATGAAGCGCTTCGTTTCAACACCAATCTCCAAATCCATTAAGCAAAGACAACTGTCTTGTTCTTGTAAGCTAATACTTTTCTATCGATATGCTTGTCAACGGCACGGGAAAGAACAATCTTCTCCAAGTCTCTGCCCTTGTGTATAAATGACTTAACGGTATCCTTATGAGTTACACGGACAACATCCTGTTCGATAATCGGACCTGCATCCAACTCTGTTGTAACATAGTGGCTAGTTGCTCCGATAATCTTAACACCGCGCTCGTAAGCCGCATGATAAGGTTTAGCACCTACGAAGGCAGGAAGGAATGAGTGGTGGATGTTAATGATGTTATTCGGATATTCACGGATCATATCCTCAGAAATAATCTGCATGTAACGAGCCAAAACAATGAAATTCACATTCTCTTTATGCAGAAGTTCCATCTCGGCAGCCTCTTGTTCAGCTTTGTTCTCCTTTGTAATAGGAAAAACATAGAAAGGAATGCCAAATTTCTCTCCTACCTCTTTCAAATCAGGATGGTTACTGATGATGAAAGGAATCTCAACATTAAGTTCACCTGCTATATAACGAGCCAAAATGTCAAAAAGACAGTGAGACATCTTTGAAACGAAGATAGCCATACGAGGTTTAATATCAGAGAAGTTGATTTTAAAATCCATCTCATATTTAATACCAAACAAAGTATGGAAATACTCTTCGATCTTCTCTCTTGGGATGATAAAATCCTTCAAATCCCACTCAATTCTTGTAAAGAATGTATTTTGTTCGTAATCGACATGTTGGTCAAGATATACGATATTACCCTTATTTACATTGATAAAATCTGTAATAGCTGCCAAAATACCCTGTTTATCAGGGCAGTGTGCCAACAATATTGCAGTTTGTTTCTGTTGTTCCATAATTTTATTTTCAAAATGTGAAAATTCTATTTCTTAAAATCATCAAAAAAAACTCATAATTAGACCGTTACCCTTGAGAAAGGAGGCAATGAGATGTCACAGAAATCGCCGTCCTGATACTTGAAGTAACCGTTGATGGCCACCATTGCGGCGTTATCTGTGGTATATGAGAACTTAGGAATATGCACGCTCCATTTATAGCGGTTGCCATGGTCAATAAAAGCATTTCTCAAAGCCGAGTTGGCAGAAACTCCACCAGCTACAGCCACCTCCTTGATGCCATAATCTTTGACTGCCTTACGCAATTTAGCCATCAAGATTTCAACCACAGTATTTTGGAGAGAAGCACAAAGGTCGTTTTTATTCTCCTCTATGAAGTTCGGATTATTCTTCAACTCATCGCGAAGAAGATAAAGGAAGGATGTCTTCAATCCACTGAAGCTATAATCGTAACCCTTTACCTGAGGTTTGTTCAAAAGGAATGCCGTTGGATTTCCCTCTTTTGCCAAACGGTCGATCACGGGTCCGCCAGGATAAGGAAGTCCCATCACCTTCGCACATTTATCGAAAGCCTCACCGGCTGCATCGTCAATAGTCTGACCCAAGACTTCCATCTCTTTGTAGCTCTTAACCAAGATAATCTGAGAGTTACCTCCAGAAACGAGCAAACAGATGAATGGAAAATTGGGAAGATTGCTCTCCTCACCCTTCACCTGAATAAAGTGAGCCATCACATGGGCCTGTAGGTGGTTAACGTCAATCAACGGTTTGCCAAGAGCCAAAGAGAAACCTTTTGCGAAAGAGGTTCCTACCAAAAGAGAACCCATCAAACCTGGTCCGCGAGTAAATGCAATCGCACTTAAATCGTTTTTATCCATACCTGCCTGCTTCAATGCTGCATGGACTACTGGTATGATGTTTTGCTGATGAGCACGAGAGGCCAATTCAGGGACAACTCCTCCGTAAGCCTCATGAACCTTCTGGCTGGCTATAACATTTGATAACAAATAGCCGTCACTTATGACTGCCGATGATGTATCGTCGCACGACGATTCAATGGCTAAAATATTGACTGACATTTTATTTATATAAATTT
>JALNVE010000153.1 GCA_023227695.1 Paludibacteraceae bacterium | reverse complement strand
GTCTTTCAATGCGAAAATCAAACTTTTCAGGGCTAATCTGCGTGGGGTCGTAGATAAGAAGTTCTTCCTATTCCGTATCGCCAATATTTATGCTTTTCCCCACTAAATTTCTACTGACCCCTTCTTTTTTCTAATTTTCCAGTTGCAGGTAAAAAACAGGTAAACAAAGAAAGAGGAGAATCTCATTTTCAGAAATCCTCCTCTTTTATCTTAATCAAAACAAATCAATCAGCACCGCCTTTAATAAGACCTCTTTGAGATGTTTTAATGAAATTCACAATGACATCTTTCACTTCAGAAGGATTGATCTCTTCTTCGATACGAGCCAAAGCCTGAGAAACGTTCAATCCTGATTGGTATATCAAACGATACATTTCTTGAATATCATGGATCTGCTCATCAGTGAAACCACGACGACGCAAACCAATTGAATTCAAGCCAGAATAAACAGCTGGGTCACGGCCAATAGTTATGTAAGGAGGAACATCCTTTCCAAATCTAGTACCACCTTGTACCATTACGTGGCATCCGATATGAGTGAATTGATGGGTTAATGTACCTCCAGAAAGGATTGCATAATCATCAACAATTACTTCACCAGCCAGCTGCGTTGTATTTCCTAGGATAACACTATTACCAATAACACAATCGTGAGCTATATGAGAGTATGCCATAATCAAGCAGTCACTACCAACCACTGTCTTACCTTTAGATGCTGTGCCTCTATTTATGGTAACACACTCTCTGATTTTTGTGTTATCACCAACCTCAGCAGTTGTCTCCTCTCCTCTGAACTTCAAATCCTGAGGAATTGCAGATATAACTGCATTTGGGAAAATCACTACATTTTTTCCAATTCTCGCACCTTCAAGAATTGTAACGTGAGACATTATCTTTGTACCATCGCCAATAACTACATTCTTGTCGATATATACAAATGGGGCGATCTCCACATTTGCTCCAATTTTCGCATCTGGATGGATATATGATAATTGCTGTTCCATGTGTTTAATTATTTGTTCTTTACTATTTGAGCCATGAATTCGGCTTCTGAAACCACTTTGTCGCCAACAATAGCATAACCTTTCATATTTGCGCATCCTCTACGGATTTCCGACATCAGTTCAAGTCTAAAGATCAAGGTATCACCTGGTACTACTTTGTGTCTAAATTTCACATTATCTATTTTCATGAAGTATGTAGAATAACGTTCAGGGTCTTCAACAGTACTTAACACGAGCAAACCACCTGTCTGAGCCATAGCCTCCAACTGCAAAACACCTGGCATTACAGGTTCTTGAGGGAAGTGACCACAGAACAATGTTTCGTTAACTGTCATATTCTTTATACCTACGACATATTTATCAGTAATCTCAATCACCTTATCAACCAATAGGAATGGCCAACGGTGAGGCAATAATTCTTTAATACGATTCACATCCATTACTGGTGGTTTGCATGGATCGTAAATAGGAATTGCGACCTCTTGGTGTCTGAGTTTCTTTCTGATCTTCTTTGCAAATTCCGTATTAGCCTTGTGTCCTGGACAAGTAGCGATAACTCTACCCTTAATTGGTTTACCAATCAAAGCTAAATCACCCATGATATCCAAAAGTTTATGACGAGCAGGCTCATTCTCGAACTGCAAAGGTCTCTTGTTCAAATAACCCATGCTGTCCACATGCACATGCTCCTGACCTAATACGTCAGACAAACTGTCTAATTCTGATTGAGAAATGATTTGATCGTAAATAACGATTGCGTTATCCAAATCACCTCCCTTTATAAGATTGTTCTTCAAAAGAAGCTCCAATTCTCTAACAAACACGAATGTACGACAAGAAGCTATTTCTTTAGAATAGTCAGCCAATGAATCAAGTGATGCATACTGATTGTTCAATACTGGCGATTTATAAGAAACCAAAACGTTTGCACTGAAAGCATCATCAGGCATGATGATAATCTTTGTACCAGTCTCCTCATTTACATATTCGATTTTTTTGCGAACAATGTAATAGTCTTTGTCTGCAGATTGTTCTTCCACACCAGACTCCTCAATAGCCTTAATATAGTAGGAAGCACTTCCGTCTAGAATTGGAAATTCTGGTTGGTTAACCTGAATCAAGCAGTTGTCAATTTCAGATGCGAACAAGGCTGACATTGCATGCTCTATAGTGCCAATTCTTACGCCGTTCTTTTCAACAACGGTACCTCTAGAAGTCTCAACTACGTTTTCAGCTACAGCATCAACAATTGGCTGATCTTCTATATCAACCCTCTGTATACGGTAACCTGTGTTTACTGGAGCAGGATTAAATGTGATTGTGATTGGCAATCCGGTGTGCAATCCCTTTCCTTCTAATGTAAATGCGTTTTTAAGAGTCTTTTGCTTAGACATATCTATTCGTTTATATTAGAATAGCCTCATCTATGATTTCTCATATATGAAGCCAATAAATTTTATTTTTATTTATTCAATAATTGTTTCAATTCTTCAATCTGTTTCTGCATTTCGATTACCTGTCTACGCATATCTGGCAATCTCTTGTAACAAGCGTATGATCGATTAAAATCTGGAGCAAGAAAATGCGGAGAGCCTTGGTGACCTTGATTTGGAACCTTAACAGAACTCATAACACCTGATTGAGCAGCAAACATTGATCCATCAGCAATAGTGATATGACCAATCGCGCCAGACTGACCTCCAAACATACAATGTTTTCCAATCTTTGTAGAACCAGCAATACCTGTCATCGCAGCCATCACAGTATTCTCTCCAACTTCAACATTGTGAGCTATCTGAACCAAATTATCTATCTTAACACCCTTCTTTATTCTCGTACAACCCATCGTAGCTCTATCTATTGTTGTATTGGCTCCAATCTCTACATCATCTTCCAATACTACATTACCTATTTGAGGAATCTTCCCATAAGATCCATCAGCTTGAGGTGCAAAACCAAAACCATCAGCTCCGATAATTGTACCTGCATGAATTGTACAATTGTTACCAATCACACAATCCTTATAAATCTTCACACCAGGATACAAAGTGACGTTATCACCTAAAGTAACATTATCACCCACATAAACCTGAGGGTAAATACTTACGTTTTTACCAATCTTTGCGCCGTCTTCAATAACTGCAAAAGCTCCGACATAAGCATTCTCGCCTAACTGAGCTTTTTCTGATATATCAGCTTTTGGAGAAACACCAGTCTTCTTTGGATTCATACTGTCAGCCAAAGTCAATAGGCTAGCCAATGCAGCGTATGAATTCTCAACTTTAATCAAAGTAGCTGAAATCTCTTTCTCGGGTACAAAGTCCTTGTTAACCAAAACAACACTCGCTTGGGTTGTATAGATGTACTCTGTATATTTTAGATTAGAAAGAAATGTCAATGTTCCTGGCTTTCCCTCTTCTATCTTAGCGAAGTTGGAAACTTTTATGTTTGGATCACCAACAACCGTTCCTTTCAGATACTCGGCAATTTGTTGTGCAGAAAACTCCATTTTATTTTTTTTTGCAAAAATATTACAATTCGATAACAAATGAAAATTTATATCATAAAAATGCAAGTACTTATTTATTCTTTGTAATAACAAAAGAAATATTTACGTACTTTGTTAGATATGAGAGAAATACTCAATAGATCGGATGCTTCTGATATATCCTTTAAAGAGCGATCAGAATATAATATCTTTATATTACTATCCTCATTATAAGGAGTATACGTACTTGCTGATACAATATCTTGTGACAAGAAAAAAGATGCTTCATGTCTATTCAAACCAAGTTTTTCCGAAATTTCGGACAATTTCTGCTCATATTCTACCTCAGAAACTGGATTCTCTTTTATTTCTGTTTTAAAAAGACGTCTATTCATCAAATCTTTACTAAGCATAGACAACACTTTGTCTGGATGGTTACTCCACGCTTTCACAGCAGAGAGAACATCGGTATCATCAAGCATCGCATAATTATATAAAGCATCGCTTTCACTAATAAACTTACTCTTATCCATTTTATTGCATAAAAAGTAAGAGAAAGATGGAGAAGCAAAAAATTCAGTGCCTTGCAATGCCAATTCTTTTGCCCTTCTTAGTATATTCAACATCAATTGTTCTGCAGCGACAGATGTCTTATGCAGATAAACCTGCCAATACATCATACGCCTTGCGATCAAGAATTTTTCAATGGAATAGAGTCCCTTCGACTCAACCACCAAATGGTCTTCATCAACATTCAACATTTTTATGATTCTAGCCGTTCCGACAGAACCTTCAACCACTCCTGTAAAAAAGCTGTCACGTATTAAATAATCCAAACGATCCATATCCAATTGGCTGGAGACCAACTGATGAAGGAAATGCTTATGATAACGGTTTTGAAAAATATCCAAAGCCATATCCAAACGTCCGCCCATCTCTTCGTTGATTCGTTCCATCATCATCAACGAAATCTCTTCGTGAGAGATACCGTCGACAACCGCATCTTCCAACACATGGGAGAAAGGAGCATGACCTACATCATGAAGCAAAATGGTCGAAAGAACAGCATCTGACTCTTCATCCGTAATATCATTTCCTTTGGATCTCAGTTGAGCTATTGCCTCCTGCATCAAATGCATGGCACCCAAGGAGTGCTGGAATCTAGTATGCTGCGCACCCGGATAAACCATATAACTCAGACCCAACTGTTTTATTCTCCCCAACCTTTGAAAATAAGGATGTTGAATAAGATCATATTGAAGCTCTGACGGTATGGATATGAATCCGTGAACCGGGTCGTTTATTATCTTTCTTTTATTATACGACATTCAATTCTTATAGGTTTCCCTATGAAGCTGTTTAACTTTTCTACAAACTATTTTGTATTAAAACCTATTGTTTTTGCATGATTCTTCGAGTGTCGTTTTGGCCATTTTTAACCAATCTATTCGTCACTCGCTATCATTCTCGAAAAATCATCTAAAATAACACAACGGTAATATTCAACAACTTCTACTTGTTGTCTCTTGTCCGCCCTCTTGACAAATCAAACCTCTTAATTAGAGGCTCTCTAAGTATCCAGCCATCTCCTGCTGAACTTTCTGAGCTGAAATTCTTGCTGCCTCAGCAAAATCCTCACCGTCAGAAGCATAAATGATGGCACGTGAAGAGTTGACAAGAAGTCCGCATTGTGAATTCATTCCGTATTTCACTACATCAGACAAGCTTCCGCCTTGCGCTCCGATTCCTGGAACCAAAAGGAAATGATCAGGAACAATCTTTCTGATGTCTGCCAACATCTCAGCTTTAGTAGCACCAACAACATACATCATGTTATCAGCATTACCCCACTTTAGAGATGTTTTCAAAACCTTCTCATAAAGAGTTTCGCCAGTCTCCGCATCTTTCATGAACTGGAAATCATAAGCACCCTTATTAGAAGTAAGAGCAAGAAGTGTAACCCATTTATTCTCGTATGTAAGGAATGGAGATACAGAGTCTTCACCCATATATGGAGCTACTGTTACAGAATCGAAATCCATTGCACCGAAAAAAGTTCGGGCATACATTGCAGAAGTGTTTCCTATATCACCACGTTTTGCATCAGCGATGATAAACTGATCTGGGTAGTTTTTTCTGATATAATCAACAGTACGTTCCAAAACATCCAATCCTTCAGATCCTAAGCTCTCATAGAATGCCAAATTGGGTTTGTAAGCAACGCACAAATCTGCAGTTGAATCTATAATAGATTTATTGAAATCAAATATTGGATCAAGATCGTCCTTTTTATCGAACATAAACTCGGGGATATTATTCACATCGGTATCCAAACCAACACAAAGAAACGATTTCTTGCGTTTGATATTTTCAAACAACTCTTCTCTTGTCATATTATAAATCTTTTGTAATAAACAATCTCAAATAAATGAAGAATTCTCTTCAACCAATTTTTTACAAAAATAGACATTATTCAAAATATAAAGCACTTTAAATTGCATTTGTTTTGCTTAAAATCTGTATTTTTGATGTAGAATAAGAAAAGTAAACATACATCATACGCTTTGCATTTCAAATCACAAGATGGCTTTCATTTGTTTACTTACCCTATTCATAAAAACTCAAAAAAATCATGGAAGAGCCCAAAATAACGGTCGGAATCATGTCTGAAGATGAAATCACATTCGTCTTTAATGGTGAATTTATTCTTGAGGAAGATGATTCAGAAAAACTTACAGGAAAACATAAAGCAAAGATTCACGATGGAGTTGTTTTATTTCAAGGAAAGCAATTTCCAAAACTATCCTTCATTCCTCAAACAGATAATTGTGATTTTGAATTAATCGGCGTAACCATCGGCAAGAGCTTTCACTGGGAGCAGAAAGAGAATTTGAAATTCAGAGGCGATTTAATCATCATCACTGAAAACAACAAATTGACTGCCATCAACAGAGTTGCTGTTGAAGAGTATTTGGCTAGTGTCATCTCTTCGGAAATGAGCGCAACTTCAGCCATCGAACTACTTAAGGCTCATGCCATTATTTCAAGAAGCTGGGTTTTAGCTCAGATCAACAAAGAAAACAAAAGCACAAAAGACTCCTGCGCACTAGACAGCGAAACTGAACATATAAAATGGTACGACAAAGAAGACCACATCAACTTCGATGTGTGTGCTGACGACCATTGTCAGAGATATCAGGGCATTACCCGCGAAAGCACAGATGCCGTGAAAGAGGCTTTGAAAAAGACCTGCGGCGAAGTACTGAAATATGAGGGTGAGATTTGTGATGCGCGTTTCTCTAAATCATGTGGAGGCGTTTCCGAGACATTCGAAAACTGTTGGGAAGAGACACCCCACCCTTACCTCAAAAAGGTAATCGATAACAGAGACGAACTCGACATCAACGCAAAAGATTTGACCGTTGAGAAGAACGCAAGACTATGGATTCTCAGCAATCCAGAATCATTCTGCAACACAACAGACGATAAGATTCTCTCTCAAGTTCTCGTTTCATACGACCAAAAGACGAAAGATTTCTTCAGATGGAAAGTTGAATTCAACACTTCTGAATTGTCTAAACTTATAAAGAAAAAAACAGGCATCGACTTCGGTGATATACAAGACTTGATTCCTATCGAAAGAGGTCAGTCAGGAAGGATCATCAAGCTCAAAATTGCAGGAAGCAAGAAAACCTTGATTATCGGCAAAGAGTTGGAAATAAGAAAAGCTTTATCCGAAAGCCATCTTTACAGTTCGGCCTTTATCGTAGAGAAAGAGATGGACAAAGAGGGTCGTCCAATAAAATTCATCCTAACAGGTGCAGGTTGGGGGCACGGAGTTGGTCTTTGCCAAATAGGTGCTGCAGTAATGGCTAGCAAAGGATATAACTATCAGGAGATTTTGAAGCATTACTACAAGAATGCGACGATAGAAAAGGAATATTAACAACCATTGAGAGACATAAAAAAGGCTGAGCCAATGCAGATTATTGGTTTGGCCTTTTTGATTATGATAGGTTCAGGAGAAAAAAAAGTCCGTGGACAGTTTTTAGCCAACGAATTATTTTAATTTTAGGTCAACCAAAATCCAGAAAAGACGCATTGGGAAAACGATGCCATATTAGCTGTGAATTTCGGCGTATAGGTCAAATTGCAGGATGAAATGATTGTACTTTGTGTCAATGGGTCAAATTGCAGGATGACATTATATTACTTATTTTTGTGTCTAAAAGTAAATGCCGTTACCTTTGTATTG
>JALNVE010000152.1 GCA_023227695.1 Paludibacteraceae bacterium | reverse complement strand
TTTGATCCACGTTTCTGAAATGTCTTGGTCACAACACTTACGTAGTGCACAAGATTTCATGAAAGTTGGTGACGAAGTAGAGGCTGTTATCTTGACTCTTGATCGTGAAGAGAGAAAGATGTCATTGGGTATCAAGCAACTTAAACAAGATCCATGGGACAATATCGATACTAAATATGCTGTAGGAAGCAAACATACTGCAAAAGTACGTAACTTCACTAACTTTGGCGTATTCGTTGAGATAGAAGAAGGAGTTGATGGTTTGATCCACATCTCTGACCTTTCTTGGACAAAGAAGATCAAACATCCATCAGAGTTTACTCAGATTGGTGCAGATATCGAAGTTCAGGTATTGGAAATCGACAAAGAAAATCGTCGTTTGAGCCTTGGACACAAACAACTAGAGGAGAATCCTTGGGATGTATTTGAGACAATCTTTACAGTAGGCTCAATTCACGAGGGTACAATCGTTGAGATGTTAGATAAGGGTGCTGTTATTGCATTACCTTACGGCGTTGAAGGATTTGCAACTCCTAAACATTTGATCAAGGAAGACGGATCTCAAGCTAAGGTTGATGAGAAGTTGAACTTCAAAGTTATCGAATTCAATAAAGACGCTAAGAGAATCATTCTTTCTCACAGCCGCATATTCGAAGATGCTCAAAAGGTAGCTGACGGAGATGATTCAGAGAAGAAAGACTTCAAAAAGAAGAAACCTTCTAAGAAAGCTGAGTCTATGAATTCAGGTATGGAAAGAACAACTCTTGGAGATATCGAAGAGCTTGCTGCTTTGAAGGATCAAATGGATGCAAAAGATGCAAAATAAATGATTATTTAATTTGTTTTATTTGCTGAATTTTTTAATATTTGTGCAGAATTTAAATTTAATTTAATTTGTTTTTATATGAAAAGAAAATTATTAGCCCTTTTCGTGGCATCTACTCTTGTAGGTAATGCCTTTGCTCAAGAGGAGCAAGCAGCTGAGGCAGCTGTTGAAGAATCATCTGAAACTACTGGTTCTGAAGGTTTGAACCGTTGGTCTGTAGCTTTGAAAGGTGGTATGTCTTATTTCAGATACACAGATACAAAGTTCACACCAGATGCAGGTGCTGTTGTTGAGTACACATTGAATCCATTGTGGGGACTTGGCTTAGAGTACTTGTGGCAAATGAAGAGTGTTGACGCAGATGCTGAGATGTTAAATCCAGAGTATGACGCAACAATTCATGATGTAGATTTGTTTGCTTCTGTAAACTTGTCTAACCTTTTGGCTAAATATCGTTCTTCTGGTTGGCAGAAATTGAACATCTACGCTAATGCAGGTGCTGGTGTTTCTATCTACTCTTGGGAAGTTAATAAGGGTTCTGATGATAGCGGCGTTTATCCTTTGGCAGTATTTAGTGGTGTTGCTGAGTACAATATCTCTAATAGCTTTGCTATCGGTTTGGAAGGTCGTACTAAATTGAACAACAGAACTGATTTCGTTCCTGTTAAGGGTTCACGTGCCAATTGTGGAGCTAACTTGTTAGTTAGATACAAATTCGGTGCTGAGAACAACGTAAGAAACATCGCTTTGGTTGATTATGAGCCAAAGGTAGAAATGCCTGATGTAACTCCAATGTTGGATGAGGCTAAGAAACAATGCGAAGAGACAACTTCTAGATTGGAAGACCAAATCGCTAACCAAAATGCAGCTATCAAGAAACTTCAGGGTCAATTGAAGACTACTCAAGATTCTTTGAACAAGCACATCCAAGACACTAAAGAGCCAGTTAAGTATACTCCAACTAAGGAGGAGGATGAGATCATCAAGACTGCATTCTCTCAACTAGAGTTCGAGTCAGCTAAAGCTATTATCAAGAAGTCTTCTTATTCATCTTTGGATGGATTGGCAATGTTGTTAAAACAACACAACGAGTGGTCTGTAATCTTGAAGGGTTACACAGATAACACTGGTAAGGCTGCTAAGAACCTTCAATTGTCTAAGGATAGAGCTGCTTCTGTAAAGTCATACTTGGTTAGCAAGGGTGTTCCTGCAGGTCACATCCAAACATTTGGATACGGAAGTGCAGATCCTATCGCTTCTAACGCTACTTTAGCTGGTAGAGCACAGAACAGACGTGTAGAAATCGAATTGTTCTCAAAGTAATTTGAAACATTAGATTTTAAAATAGGAGAGGCAAGTTTTTACTTGCCTCTTTTTTTTGTAATTTTGAATCGTAGATATGGATAGTTTTCATTTACATATATTAGGTGCAGGATCGGCATTACCAACCAAGTCATGCAACCAGCCATCTCAGATTCTTTCAATGAGGGAAAAGTCTTTCATGATTGATTGTGGTGAAGGTACGCAACGTCAGATGCGTAGTGATAATGTACGTATTTCTCGTTTAAATAATATATTCATATCTCATCTGCATGGTGATCATTGTTTTGGTCTCATTGCCTTGATTTCATCTTTGGGTATGTTTAATCGTACTGCCGATTTATATATCCATGCACATCCTGATCTTAAAAAGATTTTATCTTCTCTTATTGACTGTTTTTGCGAAGGCATGACTTATAAGGTTGTTTTTGAACCAATCAATCCATTTAAGCATGAGTTGATTTATGAAGATCGTTCTCTTTCTGTTTATACAATTCCTTTAAAGCATAAGATGCCTACTTGTGGATTCTTATGCTCTGAAAAAGAGAAAGATCGTCATATTGTTCGTGAGATGGTTGATTTTTACAAGGTTCCTATTCGTGAGATGCAGAATATTAAAAGGGGAGCTGATTTTGTGACAGAAGAAGGTGTAGTAATCTCCAACTCTCGATTGACTACAGATCCAACACCTTCAAAGAAATATGCTTATTGTTCTGATACTATTTATACAGAAAGCATTATTCCTTATATTGAAGGCGTTGATTGCTTATATCATGAGGCAACCTTTTTGCATGCCGATTTAATCAAAGCAAAGGCAACCATGCATTCAACTGCTTTGCAGGCAGCTACTATTGCTCAAAAGGCGAATGTAAAGCATCTGATTCTCGGTCATTATTCTGCAAGATATGAGGATTTATCTCCTTTTTTAACAGAAGCGAAGTCTGTTTTTCCGAATACGTCGTTGGCTATGGATGGATTGTCGTTTGATTTTTGAAAAAAAGGTTAAATGAGGAATTTAGTATGATTTGTCCTTGATGATGCCTTATTGTCTTTTTTGTTTAATAAAAAACATTGTAATTTGTATTTTAAAATTTGTCATTGAAAATTATGCCCAAAAAGTTGACCATTCGTTTAATTATAATACTGATTTTTATCTTTCTCTTTTCTGGTACAATTAATTCTCAGGTTGTTGTTAAAGGAATTGTCAGAGATTCACTTAGCAATGAACCTTTGTCTTATGTTTCAGTATATTTCAAGAATACAGTAGATGGTGATGTGACGGCTGATGATGGAACTTTTTCTGTTATGTCTAGAAATAAAAGCAGAACGGTTGTCTTTTCTATGGTAGGCTATAAAGACAAGGTGGTTCATCTGAAAAAGGATCTTAAAAACCATAATCTAAAGATTCTACTTGCTCCTACTACATATGACTTAAAAGAGGTTGTGGTAAAACCTAAAAAAGAGAAATATTCTAACAAGAATAATCCTGCTGTTGATTTTGTGATGGATATGATAGCAAAGAAGCAGATGTCCGATCCTAAAAATCATGATTATTATAGTTATGAGCATTATGAAAAAATGGCTTATGCTCTGAATGATTTCACAAAGGAAAAAAACTTATCTTTTGATAATAAGAGATTTGGATTCATTTTTAATTATGTCGATACTTCAAATATCTCAGGCAAACCCATTCTAGTCGTCTCCTTTAAGGAGTCGATAGAAGATGTTCATTATAAAAAAGAACCAAAGGAAGAAAAGCATATTGTAAAAGCCTTTAAGAGTGATGGAATTGATGAATTGCTTCCTCAAGAGAGTGTACAGCTCATGCTGCAAGAAGTTTTCAGTGAGGTCAATATTTTTGATAATCATATCATGCTGATGACAAATAAGTTTGTCAGTCCGCTTTCGTCATTAGGACCATCATTTTATAAGTATTATATGTTGGATACGGTTCTTGTTGATGGGAAAAAGTATGCTAATTTGGGCTTTGTTCCTCGTAATTCAGAGAGTTTTGGCTTTACAGGAATGTTGAATGTAGCTTTAGATTCTACTAAATTTATTAGACAGGCTAAGTTGAATGTTCCTAAAGATATCAATTTGAACTTTGTACATGGAATGTCTATTACACAAGAGTTCTCTCAAATGCCAGATGGTTCTCGAATTTTGACGAAGGATGACATCTCTGTTGAGTTAAATGTTGCAGAAAATCTGCAAGGTGTTTTTGCCCGAAGATTGAATACATATAAAAACCACTCTTTTGAAAATCCAGGTGATAGTGTATTTAAACAGAAAGCCACTGTTATACAGATGGATGATGCTATGTTAAAGGATGAAAAGTATTGGGCAGACAATAGACACGATACGGTAGAGGGGAAAGAAAATCATGTAAAAGACATGATGGCGGAATTAAGGAAAGAACCTATATACTATTATACAGAGTGTTTTTTAAGGGTCATGTTTACAGGTTATATTCCGATAGAAGGAGAACATAGCCGTTTTGAATATGGTCCTTTTAATACGACGTTCAGTAAAAACAAATTGGAGGGATTCCGTTTTCGCATCGGAGGAATGACAACAGCCTACTTGAATAGACATTGGTTTGCGAATGGTTATGTGGCATACGGATGCAAGGATGAAAAACTGAAATATAAAGGGCAATTGGAGTATTCATTCTTGTCGAAGAAGGAATATCCGACCGAATTTCCTGTTCATTCGTTAACTGCGACATATCAATATGATACGGATGAGTTGGGGCAACATTATATCTATACGAACAAGGATAATATGTTCATGTCTCTAAAACGTTTGGATGATAATCGAATAGCATATCAGAGAAGTGCAGAGTTGGCATATAAACAAGAGTTTTATAACCATTTTTCGTATGATGTAAAGACTCGCTACATGACAGAGTATGCAACTGTGTTAGTTCCATTTTGGCAAGAAAAGAATGGTAGTATTTCTCCAGTAAATGATTTCTCTGTGAGTGATTTGGAGGTTGGATTGAGATATGCACCAAATGAGAAGTTTTATCAGACGCGTCATAATCGATTCCCAATCAATCATGAATGTCCTATTTTTACATTGACGCATTCAATTGGAGAGAAGGGTCTCTTAGGTTCTGATTATTCAAGTAACATAACGGAGTTCTCTTTTCGAAAGAGAATCTGGTTCTCTTTTCTTGGATATGCCGATGTTGTTTTAAAGGCAGGAAAGCAGTGGAATAAAGTTCCTTTCCCTTTGTTGATGATACCTAATGCAAACATGTCTTATATCATTCAAATGGAATCCTATTCATTGATGAATGCCATGGAGTTTTTGAATGACCAATATGCTGCGTTGGATTATACTTATTATTTGAATGGTTTGTTGCTGAATCGTATACCATTATTAAAAAAGTTGAAGTTTAGGGAGGTGCTTTCTTTCCGTTGTTTATATGGAAGTTTAAGCGATAAGAATGATCCAAGTGTTGATTCTGATGACTTATATCTTTTTCCGGAAGGAAGTTATAAAATGGATAATACACCCTATATGGAAGCTGGTGTAGGAGTCGAAAATGTTTTGAAAATATTGAGATTCGATTATGTATGGCGTCTAACATATCGAGATCATCCTAACATTGATAGAAGTGGTCTTAGATTTCGTTGCCATATCAAATTCTAGCAATTTAGATTGCGCATTATATTAACAAACTATAGATTTGCTTATGAATTGTTGTTTTTTTAACACGAAAAGCGATGTTTTGAATTTTTTTTAATAAAAAAGTTTATAATTAACTTTGACGTGTCTAGATTATGTGTATATTTGCACATCAAAAACAAGAAAATATGAACAAACAGTTTTCACATATTATACTATCAATTATTATTATTCTCTTGCATAGAGTGCGAGAGTGAGGAAGTGTGTATGTGATACTCAAAATATCGAAGGCCTTTCTCACTGGTATGAGAAAGGCCTTTTTTGTTAAAAGAAAAATAGTATTATTAAAAAATAATTATATATGGCAGAAAGATTGTATATTTTTGATACGACTTTACGGGACGGCGAGCAGGTTCCCGGATGTCAGTTAAATACGGTTGAGAAAATAGAAGTTGCGAAAGCTCTTGAGTCTCTTGGCGTGGATGTGATTGAGGCTGGTTTCCCAATCTCCAGTCCTGGTGATTTCAAATCAGTAGAAGAGATTTCAAAGGCGGTGTCATTGCCTGTCATCTGTGCTTTGACTCGAAGTGTGCAGAAAGATATTGATGTAGCGTTTGACGCTTTGAAATATGCGAAGCTTAAGAGAATCCATACGGGAATCGGAACTTCTGATTACCACATCCAGTACAAGTTCAATTCTAATCAGGAAGAGATCATGCAGAGGGCTGTAGCTGCTGTGAAGTACGCAAAGAGATATGTGGAGGATGTTGAGTTTTATTGTGAGGATGCTGGTCGTACTGACAACGTCTATTTGGCCCGAATTGTCGAAGCTGTAATTAAGGCGGGTGCTACCGTGGTGAATATCCCTGATACAACTGGATATTGTCTTCCTACCGAGTATGCTGAGAAAATCAATTTCTTGATGGAGAATGTGAACGGTATACACAATGCTATCATTTCAACCCATTGTCATAATGATTTGGGTATGGCTACTGCTAATACGATGGCGGGAATCATGAGCGGAGCCAGACAAGTTGAAGTGACCGTCAATGGAATCGGAGAGAGAGCCGGAAATACTGCGTTGGAAGAGATAGTAATGACTCTTCGTAGTCATAAGGAGTTAGGTGTTGATACCAATATTAATTCCAAGAATATCAGCAGCGTAAGCCGTATTGTTTCCAACTTGATGAATATGCCAATTCAAGCGAATAAGGCGATCGTCGGACGAAATGCTTTTGCTCACTCATCCGGAATTCATCAGGATGGCGTTTTGAAGAATATAAAAACGTACGAAATCATTGATCCGAAGGATGTTGGAATTGATGATAATTCTATTGAATTGACTGCTAGAAGCGGACGTGCAGCATTGAAATATCATTTACAGAGTTTAGGCATTGAATTGACTCAGGAAAAATTGGATAAGGTTTACGAAGGTTTCTTAAAGGTTGCCGATAGTAAAAAGTATGTGACAGATGATGATCTGTTGATGTTAGCAGGTAAAGATAGAGTGGATACTCATCGCATTAAGCTTGATTATTTATATGTTACATCAGGTGTTGGGGTTGATCCAAAGGCTACTATCGGATTGGATATTGCCGGTGAGAAGTTTGAGGCTGAATCTTCGGGTGATGGTCCTGTAGATGCCGCAATCAATGCTCTGAAGAAGATTGTAAATAAAAAGATGGTTTTACAGGAGTTTTTGATTCAGGCAATTACGAAAGGAAGTGATGATGTCGGTAAAGTTCACATGAGGGTAGAGTATAACGGAAATGTATACTCAGGTTTTGCAGCTAATACCGATATTGTGGCTGCTTCTGTATCTGCTTATATCGATGCGTTGAATAAATTTCCAGATTGATTTTAGTGATTTCTTAGCATAATTAATCGGGGATTCAAATTGATAATGCAACTTGAGGAGGAAAAAAATGGGTCAGGTAGAAAAAATATTTTTCAGAGCAGAAAGAGAAGAGAAAATCTCCCTCTTTCCAGTTGCCCTGTGGAGAAT
>JALNVE010000151.1 GCA_023227695.1 Paludibacteraceae bacterium | reverse complement strand
TATAGCTAAACTTGTTTTTGAAACCGTTTTGCGGAATGCGGTTTCCTGCTGCCTTGGAGGGGGATTTTGACCCAAATGAGGCGGGATTCCTTTTCGACGACAGGGTTTTTCGCGGAAAAACATTCTTCTCGGCTCGGTTTTTCTTTTCCAAAAGTGGATTTTGGGGAGGGTTTCTTTGAGATTCTGTCAAAAAAGGTTTGCGGAATGTGGATTTCTATCGGAGTAAAATGTCGACCACATCCTGAGATAGATCGTAGTCGACTTCCTTTTGGGTTGAAATTGATTGTATTTCAGAAAGAGCGGAGGTTGATTAGGCAGGATGGAGGTTTGATTTTGGGGCGATGAAGCAAAACTGAACGAAGCACAACGCTTACTACACTTAACAATGGAAATCGAGAAATGTGAAACCATGGCCTTCTTCATTTACCATATATAAATCCTAATTTCTATGCATTTGTTTTGTTTAAACATTCCCTGCTATTCTATAAATCTTTTTTAAGATAAACCATGTCAACAAGTTGTATGTCGCCGTCGAACATAGGATGATCGTAATTATCGGTGAAAAAGTTTTTTATACGATGTGACTTTTCAAACCCACAACTTTCATAAAACGACAAGATCCACGGAACATCGCCTGTTCCTAAAAGCATGGTTTTGTAGCTGTTTTTGTAAAAGTTGAAAACAAATTTTATCAATGCACGGCCATAGCCTTTGCCTTGATATTCCTCGTAAGTAGCTATGTTTTTCAACTCACAGGTTGTTTCATTCACTGGCGCTACAACACAAACACTTTTCAGGTCATCGTCGTACAAGGCAAACAAGTCTCCATTCGACAAGTACTTGTCTATCATATCTTCCTGTTCGTCGGCCAATAGCAACAAGTCAAGGAATTGCTTCTTGTTTTCGTTTATTTGTTCAATTTTCATTTTTAATTTTTTGTTAATAGAAACAGTTAATATGGTACTAATAAAATGAATCCCGTATGTGGAGCATTACCTAAAACTCATTCAGCGATTTTGAGAAACGAAATTTGTATTTCTCAAAAGACACTTGAGTACAAATTTAAATAAAGTTTTGAAAAACAAGCCGTGACGCTCATTATATAGGATCCCCTTGGTGGGAATAATCCAAAACTTATTTGAGTCTGCCTATCGGGTTGTTTTTGTTTTGCTAATACAGTGAAGGTTTGTGAAGGCTCTACTATTTCTGATGATCGGAGCAAACTATCCTTCTATTTCTTTGGTTTAATTCTACCCTGTTTTTAGGCACGGAAGTCCACTATCTATGAAGTGACGTGATAATCCATATATATGAATTGAATTTACATATCTCACAATCAAACAGTTTCTATTTTAGCAGACAAGTTTAATGCTCTACAAAAGAGCCATTGAAAAACACAAAACCATATTGTATGATAACAAAAAATTACACAAAACACAGCATTATTCTACTGCTAGTTTTATTCATGAGTTCGCTGAACATTTCAGCCGCACACCAGATGGAAAATCTGGATCGAGGAGTTGTTGCCGTCAAAGTAACAGATGGCGTTTTCGTTAGTTGGCGTTACCTAGGCACGGAAGATCCGTCCATAGGTTTCAACCTTTATCGTGATGACAGAAAAGTAAACAACGAGGTCATCACAACCAGTACCAATTATACTGATGCAGGAGGAAGTGCCAATTCTATTTATACTGTTCGTGCCGTTATAAACGGTGTAGAACGAGGTGATTCTAAAAAAGCAAATGTTTGGGGCAATCAATATCTGACTGTCAAATTAAACCGTCCGGGCACTAACTACACACCTAATGACATGAGCGTAGGCGATGTGGACGGAGATGGAACATACGAACTTTTCGTAAAATGGGATCCAAGTAATTCGCAGGATGTGGCTAATAAAGGAAAGACCGACCTTGTTTATATAGATTGCTACACAATGGCAGGCAAGCAATTGTGGCGCATCAATTTAGGTGTCAACATTCGTGCAGGAGCCCACTATACCCAATTCCAAGTTTTTGATTACGATGGAGACGGAAAAGCTGAAATGGTTTGCAAAACAGCTCCAGGATCGAAAGATGGAAATGGAAAAAACATCATCATGGGCAACGATGATCCAACAAAAGATTATAGAAATGGTGACGGATATATTATTACCGGACCTGAATATCTAACAGCTTTTAATGGAGAAACAGGAGCCGAAATGTCGACTGTTGCTTACAAACCTGCCCGAGGAAATGTTTCCAGTTGGGGTAATAGCTACGGAAACCGTGTTGACCGTTTCCTTGCATGTACTGCTTACTTAGATGGAGTACATCCTTCTGTTGTAATGTGTAGAGGTTACTATACCAGAGCTACTTTAACCGCTTACGATTTTAAGGATGGTAAACTTGTTGAGCGTTGGTTCCATGACTCTCCAACTAGAGGTCAAGGAGCATACGGAGATGGAAACCACAACTTAAGTGTAGCTGATGCAGATGGTGATGGATTCGATGAAATCATTTATGGTTCATCTACTATAGATCATGATGGAAAGTTACTTTATAGAACAGGATACGCACATGGTGATGCGATGCACGTTTCAGATATGGATCCTGACAGTCCGGGATTAGAGCTATTTACTGTACATGAATCAACAGGAGGAAAGTACGGACATAACCTAAGTAGTTTGAAGGACGGAAAGGTTTTGGTTGGTCGTGCACCAGGAGCCGATGATAATGGACGTGGATTGGCTGCAGATATTGATGCAAAGCACCGCGGTTTTGAATTCTGGAGTTCAGCTTACGGAAATGTTTATGATTGCAAAGGAACTTCTATTGGCAACAAACCATCATCTGCCAATTTCCGCGTATATTGGGATGGTGACCTTCAGGACGAAATACTGGATGGCAACAAGATTGACAAATGGAATGGCAACGGAACCACAAGATTATTTACAGCCACCGGATGTTCTTCTATCAATGGTACCAAGTCTGTACCAAATTTATGTGCAGATATTTTAGGAGACTGGCGTGAAGAGGTAATCTGGTATAACAGTAGCAATCCTAGCGAGATTCGAATTTATACCACTACCATTGCTACTAAAAATCGTTTATTCACATTAATGCACGATCCTGTCTATCGTTGCGCCATAGCTTGGCAGAACACAGCTTACAACCAACCTCCTCATCTTGGATTTTACATCGGTGATGGATTGCAGGATGTAAAGCAACCAGATATTTTTGTAACCGGAGAAACTCCAGTTCAAAAACCATCTCTGTCGATATCTAGTAAATCACAAACAGTATTCTCTGGTAATGCAATAGAGAATATCACTATCAGCTTTGGCGGAAGTGCAACAGGTGTTGAAATTGCAGAATTACCTGCAGGTCTTACCAAAACTGCAATTGCAAACGGCTTCACCATTTCAGGAACGTCAACAGAAAGCTGTACAATAACTGTTAAATCAGTTGGTGGAGAAGGTGATGCTGTAACAAAATCAATAAAAATCAACGTCATCAGCACTACTCTTAAGAAAGTTGCATACATAACAGACCCAGCAGCTGCAAACTACAAGAATGACACAAAGATTCTCAGCGCATTGAAAGGTTGTGAAGATTTATATGTAGTAGAAATAGATGCAAACCAAGCGACAGACCTCTCACAATATGATTTGATTGTGATTAGTGAAGTTGCAGGCTCAGGAGCCACTTTGATTCCTGCTTTGGAAGGTATCGACAAACCGATGCTCTCCATGAAAGTGCATGCCTATAAAGCAGGCGCATGGGATTGGGCAATCGAAGGATACGGAGATGACGCAGAGGCAACTACTATCGTAGTAAATAATGATATGCTGACACATCCTATGTTTAAAGATGTAACATTCACAAACGGCAATGAGGTTCAGATTCTTTCTGAAGTTGACACAAAAGGCTTGACTTACATGAATCCAGAATCATTCACTCAAGCTAGTGGCGAGATAAAAGGAATAGCATCCATTAAAGGCCTAACTGAGGTGAACATATTAGAAGCATCAGCTGGAAGTACAATTGCAGGAACTACGCTTAAAAACGATTTCATCCAAATTGGAATTAACAGCAGTTCCTATGCAAATGTGACAGACAATGGAGTTTCTATCATTAAGAATGCTTGCTATTATTTGTTAGGATCTGAAGAAACACAAGTTGAAGCTATACCGTCTGGCATCAGTACAAGCATAAGTGTATTTCCTAATCCAGTTGTAGACAGACTGAATATCAAGCTAAATGCATCTAGAGAGACTGAAATAAATGTAACTCTTACCAATATGATTGGTACTGAAGTCTTACATCTCTCAGAAACAATTAGTACAGGAAACAATACGATTTCTGTTGAAAGAAATTCAATTCCAGCAGGAACATATGTACTCGGAATCTGTACCACAGATGGCATTTTCCACCAATATGAGATTATAAGTTTCAAATAATAAGTATTTAATATTCATTCTGTTAATTTATAATTTTCAGTCAGATGCCTGTCTATGAGACATAGACAGGCATCTGCAAGTATAAAAGTTCATGTCTCTTGTATTTAAAAGATTAGGAGATAAACCACCTAATGGACCTATCGAAGTTTTTAAGATTTGCATGTTTCATTCACAGGATTTGTCGTAAGATAAGCTAAAAACAAATTCTGAACAATCGTTCGTTAAGAAATTAACGAACGATTACTTTTTTATAAGAAATTCGTTACTTTGCACTGCGATTTTGCACACGTAAAAAATCATAGATGAAATACCATATTTTGGCAGCAATAACAGCATTGATTTGGGGATCTACATTGATCTCTTCTAAGTTACTTTTGGATGCAGGGATGACGCCTGCAGAGATCATGATGTGCCGTTTTTTGCTGGGCTACCTCTTCCTCTGGATTCTATATCCCCGTACTCATCACATAAGAGATTGGCGGGATGAAGGGATATTCTGCCTGATGGGCCTTTTCGGAGGAACCGTCTATTTCTTGGCAGAAAACACTGCTCTCTATTATACACAAGCAACAAATGTGGCACTAATCTGTGCTACTGTACCTATTGTCACCGCAGTATTATCGCATTTTATCATAAAAAATGAGCGTTTGACCAACCGTTTCTTTGTTGGTTCCATCATTGCTTTTGCAGGTGTGGCATTAGTTGTATTGAACGGCAACTTCTATTTAAAGCTTAGTCCGAAAGGCGATATTCTAACCTTCGTTGCTGTACTCAGTTGGGCGTTGTACTGCGTATTCCAAAAACTATTGAGAGGAAAACACAACACTATCTTCATTACCCGAAACATCTTCTTTTACGGAATGTTGACGATGCTCCCCTACTTTCTCTTTGTTGAACCGTTTAAATTCACATTAGAAGGTTTTTCCAACCCCGTTATCTGGGGAAATCTCTGCTTTTTAGGATTGATAGCCTCCGCCATCTGTTACTACATTTGGAACCTTGCCATAAACCATATTGGCGTGGTAAAGACAAACAACTACGTTTACTTTCTCCCCTTGGTGACCATCATCGTAGCCAGTATCTTTTTGAAAGAACATATCACCATATTCTCCGCCATTGGTACAGCATTGATTATCGGAGGACTTTTATGGACAAGCAAAAAAAACATAAGCAAGAAACAACAATCATGAAAATACTTATTTTAAATGCAAGTCCGAGAAAACATGGACTGATTGCACAGATGCTAAACGAAATAGAACAGTCTCTTCCAGAAAGCTGCGAGGTAGACAACATCTACGTCAACGGACTAAGCGTACAACCTTGCATTGGCTGTATGAAATGCCGAACAGCACTCAACTGCTGTCTGCCGGAAGATGACGCACAACGCATACTTCAGAAAATCAAAGAGGCAGATGCCTTGGTAATCGGATCACCTTGTTATTGGGGAAACATGAACGGTTACCTGAAAGTTCTGTTCGACCGTATGGTTTACGGAATGATGGGAGAAAACAAAATTGGAATCCCCATTCCTTTGCACAAAGGTAAAAAAGCGGTCATTGTTACAACCTGCACCACTTTTTTCCCATTCAATATTCTTTTCAACCAAACCAGAGGTGTTGTCAAGTCTTTACGAGAGATTCTAAAATGGAGCGGATTTAAAGTAGTTGGCACCCTTGAAAAGGGAGGAACACACAAACATCATACACTTACAGAAAGGGAAATAAAAAAATGCAAAAAACTAGCAGCCAAAATCAGTTAGCATTACTTGACTTTCTATCTCAAAAAAGAATAAATCTATTCGAAATAGAAGAGCTTGTCAAAAGAATTAATGCGGATACATCCTTATTCCCTTTTCTGTACGAAGCCACCAAGAGTGAGGATGTTATTATCTCTTGGCATGCCTGGTGGACTTGCGAACATCTTGCACGAATTAACAAGTCTATTTTCTCTCCTTTAAAAGATGAATTGATCGAGCGTTTGGAAAATACGCAACACAAAGGTACAATAAGGCTTATTATCAATATCTTACTTTACTCCATTCCCGTTGAGAAACCGATTTCTGTACCCCTATTGAACTTCTGTTTGGACAATATGTTGTCATTGCAGATGCCAGTGTCTGTACAATCTTCCTGTATGAAGCTTGCGCATAAGCTCTGTCTTACAGAACCGGAATTACTGACCGAGTTCAATACACTTTTGGATAATGTAGAGTTGGAGTATTACACACCATCCATCCGTGCTTCTATCCGTAAAACACAGCACAAGAAAGGGGAGAAAAAAAGAGGCAAAATCAAATTTTAACCATTATTTAAATCATTCTATCTTTAATAAGAGTATCTTTGCGGTCGGCAAAGGGGGTGCCTAACTTCAGGCTGAGATCATACCCATTGAACCTGTGCAGGTAATGCTGCGAAGGGATTTTCAATTGATTATCTTCAATCAATTCTTACAAAATCACAACGATCTCAACTTTCAATACTCCCCCTTTCTGAATCAGAAGAGAGGAAGAATTTTCTTTTTCTATCAAGAACAAATGAAATTCTTCACATCTTCTTAACCAACTAATTATATAAAGATGTTTTCAGAAGAGTTAGAGAAGATCTCGTGGGATGAAACCACGAAAAATATTTATTCAAAAACAGACGCCGACGTTCGCCGTGCGTTAGCAAAAGAGCGTCTTACTGTAGACGATTTAATGGCTCTCATCTCACCAGCAGCAGAGCCATACTTGGAGACAATGGCCCAATTAAGCCAGAAGTACACTTTAGAACGTTTTGGAAAGACCATTTCCATGTTCATTCCTTTATATCTGACCAATTCATGTACCAACCACTGCGTTTATTGCGGATTTCACGCAAGCAATCCGATGAAACGTACCATTCTTACAGAAGAGGAGATTGTGAATGAATATAAAGCAATCAAGAAGCTAGCTCCATTTGAAAACATTCTTTTGGTTACTGGTGAGAATCCAGCAAAAGCAGGAATTCCTTACATAGCAAAAGCTCTTGATCTTGCAAAACCTTATTTCTCAAACTTAAAAGTGGAGGTAATGCCACTCTCTACCGAAGATTACAAAGAGCTCATAAAACATGGACTCAATGGCGTAATTTGTTTCCAAGAGACTTACAACAAAGCTAGATATAACGTATATCACCCTAAAGGTATGAAGGCAAACTTCGAATGGAGAGTAAACGGATTTGACCGTATGGGTCAGGCTGGCGTTCACTCTATCGGAATGGGTGCTTTGATTGGATTGGAAGACTGGCGTACAGATGTAACCATGATGGCCCACCATCTTACGTATTTAAAAAAGAATTATTGGAAGACAAAATACAGCATCAACTTCCCTAGAATGAGATATGCTGAGAACGGC
>JALNVE010000150.1 GCA_023227695.1 Paludibacteraceae bacterium | reverse complement strand
TCAAAATAAAAAAATACAAATCAAAAAAAATATCCATTCCAGCAAGCTAGCTTGCTGGAATGGATAAATCATAGTATGTTTGTCCAATAAAACCTGTAACGCTTATTTAGGACTTGATAATATTCAAACTAATCCACATATGTTTCCAAAATCTTGGTTTCTTCTGATGCCGACTTAATTCTCAATTGACTCATGTAGGCAGGAATCAAAAGACTTTCGCCTTGTTTTAAAGAGACAAACTCACCTCCATCAGCAGACAAGAGACAAGAACCTTTTGTACACATATAAACCACAAAAGAGTCTAATTTTGAATAATCCATCTCCCTATCTGACTTTATCTGTAACAGATTCACCTTAAAATAAGGACTTTCTATCAGAGAAACAGATTCAGACATATCAGCCGCAACCGATTTGCACATCTTCTCTTTAGGAACATAGGAAAAATCCAACACAGCCATAGCCTCATCCACATGCAATTGACGCATACCGCCTTGCGCATCTTTCCTATTATAGTCGTAAACTCTATATGTAACATCTGAACTCTGCTGAATTTCAGATAACAGCAAACCTCCTCCCAACGCATGAATTCTTCCTGCAGGAATATAAAAAACATCACCAGCTTTTACCTTGTGGTGCATAAGCACATCATTTAAGGTTCCTTCAGCAATGGCCTTACGACATTCAGCTTCACTCATCTCTTTCGAAAACCCAGATATCAGTTCTGCTCCGGGTTCAGCATCAATGATATACCACATCTCCGTTTTCCCTTTGCACTGATGCATACACATAGCTTGTTCATCATTCGGATGAACCTGAACACTGCACTTGTCCTTTGTATTCATGAATTTAAACAACAAAGGTAACGTATCACTATCCTGTGAATATATCTTTTTGCCAAGAAGATTTGCCTTTTCCTGCTTGATCAAATCAACAAGAGTCATACCTGCAAACTCTCCGTCAGAGACTACAGACAGGAGATTCGGGACAGTCGAGATTTCCCAACTCTCACCAATAGATTTTCTTCGAGGCAAGATGTCTTTGAAATAACAAAGTTGCTCTCCTCCCCAAATGACCTCCTTCAATATCGGTTCAAATTTCAAAAGATACATAACGTGGTTTTGCGTTTGCAATTCGGTTGTAATATTACTAAACTACAACAAACTCAAGTCTATTTTCCCTTCTAAAAAAACTTTTATAAGTAATTGATTATAATAAAAGGCAAAAGAGAGGTCTTCATTGACCCTCGTCTAGAAGAACCTCTCTTGTTGTATATCATTCAAAACTTTTTTACTTCAAAAGTTCCAAACATTTAATCAAAGAGTCACGCCAGTAAGGTACCTTAACACCTGCTAACTTAATCTTCTTTTTGTTCAAAACGCTATAAGCGGGACGTTCTGCCTTTGAAGGATATTCAGAACTCTCCAAAGCATTTAACTTGATATCAATGCCAGAAAGATCAAAAATAGTCTTCGCAAAATCATACCAACTAATTACACCCTCATTTGAAAAATGATAGAGTGTGAAGCCAGAGAATCCTTTTGTCAAAAGATCCATGATGGCGTAAGCCAAATCCGTTGCATAAGTTGGAGTTCCTATCTGATCATAAACAACCCCCATCTCTGTTTTCTCTTTTCCTAGACGAAGCATTGTCTTAACGAAATTTCCTCCGAACTCACTGTACAACCATGCTGTACGAATGACGATAGAATCACCACCAACCTCTTCTACAGCCACCTCACCTGCACGTTTTGTACGTCCGTATGCACCAATTGGATCAGTAGTATCAGTCTCCTTCAACGGAAGATTGTTCTTACCATTAAATACATAGTCTGTAGAGACGTGGACCAACTTAGCATTTGCATTTTTAGCCGCAATTGCCAAGTTACGAGGACCATCTACATTGATTTTTGCAGCGATTGCTTCGTTGTCTTCAGCCTTATCAACCGCTGTATAAGCAGCACAGTTGATGATGGCATTTATTATATTCTCCTTCATTAAATTCTCCAACAACTCCAAATTGGTGATATCCACCTCTGGCATATCTGTGAAGAAAAAGTTATTTGAAGGATACTCTTTTGATATTTTTTGAATGGAGTTTCCCAACTGTCCGTTGGCTCCAGTTACTAATATATTCATATCTATTTATATTATTCAAAAACCACGGCGTCGTTCAAAAAAGGATGTAACTTATCTTTATCAGACAAGATCATATCCTTCTCAGGTATACCCCACTCTATTCCAATTTTAGGATCATTAAAAATGATGCCAGCATCAGCTTGTGGTGCATAAATATTATCTACTTTATAGGTAAACACAGCCTCTTTGCTAAGCACTACAAATCCATGAGCAAAACCACGAGGAATGAACAGCTGTCGTTTGTTATCCTCGCTCAACTTAACTGCTACATGTTTACCAAATGTAGGTGAGCTCTTACGGATATCAATAGCAACATCAAGCACCTCTCCGCGAAGTACACGAACTAATTTAGCTTGAGAAAAATCTCCCTTCTGATAATGCAATCCTCGAAGTACGCCATATGACGACTTAGACTCGTTATCCTGAATGAAGTTCACCTTTCCTACATGTTGTTCAAACTCATTCTGCTTATAAGCCTCCATAAAGTATCCACGACTATCGACAAATACTTTGGGCTCTATAACCCAAACTCCTGGTATGCTCTGTTCTAAAAAATTCATTTTTCTAACAATGATAAAATATATTGTCCGTATTGTGTTTTATTTAATTGTTCACCTGCATTACGAAGTTGCTCATCGTTGATCCAACCGTTTCTCCACGCAATCTCTTCAATACAAGCGATATCGTAACCCTGACGTTTTTGGATGGTAGCCACAAAATTTCCAGCCTCCAACAATGAATCACAGTTTCCTGTATCCAACCAAGCAAATCCTCGTCCAAAGAGTTCAACTTTCAAAGTACCCTCTTCCAAGTAAACCTTATTCAAATCGGTTATTTCATATTCACCTCTTGGAGAAGGTTTCAAGGACCTTGCCTTTTCCGTTACTGTCTCATCATAAAAATAGAGACCAGGAACTGCGTAATTCGATTTTGGTTTCTCAGGCTTTTCTTCCAAAGAGATAACGTTATTATTTCCATCGAACTCTACAACGCCATAAGCGCTAGGATCCTTCACATAATAACCAAATATATAGGCACCCTTCTTAACAGAAGCGGCTTGTTTTAACATGGAAGAAAAATTCTGTCCATGAAATAAATTATCACCTAAGATCAAACAACCGGATTCGCCATTCAAAAAATCGGCACCCAAAACAAAAGCTTGAGCTAAACCATTAGGCTGCTCTTGAACCTTGTAACTGAATTTCATACCTAGATTCTCTCCGGTTCCGAAAAGTTCCTTGAACATAGGTAAATCTCTGGGAGTACTTATTATTAAGACTTCCCTCATTCCCGCCAACATTAAAGTAGACAGTGGATAATAAATCATCGGTTTATCATAAACAGGCATAATCTGTTTTGAGATTGCCTTAGATAATGGATAGAGTCTTGTGGCGCTACCACCAGCCAAAATGATACCCTTCATTAGCTATAATTTTTCATTCCGGAAATCAACCAATATCCAGAATAGGTTTATAAAAAAACTTCAAAATCTGATTTGAAATTCAGACCTTGAAGTTTATATTTTAAAAGATTTCTATTTTTGTTTTTTGAACTCTTTTTTTTCGTATTCTTCAAAAGAACAGAATTAATTGCATTTTTCAACTCATCTTTTGGCAAATAACCACGGTTAGCTTGTGGTTGTCCGTCTACAGGAATAAAGACAATCAAAGGAATGCTGCTTGCACCAAAAGTGGCAGCCAAATCACGTTCATTGTCTACGTTGATTTTATATACATTAATTTTGCCTTTATACTCTTTTGCCAATTCTTCCAAATGAGGAGAAAGCATGCGACAAGGACCACACCAAGATGCATAGAAATCAAGAATACAAGGTTTGTCTCCTAGATACTTCCATTCTGTTTGTTTCTCGTAATCATATACTTTCGTCAAAAATTCAGCTTTTGTAATCTCCTTAACCTCTTTTTGCTTTGTTTCAGCCTTTACATCTTGTGATTTTGTCTTTGTTTGCTGTGCATAAGCATTATATGAGACAAGGCCCAATAATAAAGCTACAGCTACAATTCCATATTTACGTATTGATTTCATATTCATATCTTGCTTAATTATGAGAATTTATTTCGCTCAAAGTTAACGTTAAAAAACGAATAATCAATATCTAACTTTTCAAAATCTTCGCTATTATTAGTTAAAGAACTTATAATCATAAAAATTCCAGCCACCCATACTATCAAAAGAATCCAAAACATGGTTCTTTGTTCCTCTTCTGGATTACGTCGACGAAGTACAAAATAACATACTGGCATAACAAATACGATCAATGCTCCCAACAGCAACAAAGGAACATCCGGATGATAACCAATATCAAAAGTGATGCTGTCGTAAGTACTTATCATCGGATCTGTTATAATATTAAAAAAATCAGACAAGTAGATAGAAGGAATCACTAACAACAATGCGATAACCAAAACAAAAAAGGCAAATATGCCTGCTGTTCCTACACATCCATATTTAAATACGTTCAATAAAGGACTATCCGTTGAAGAAAAACTTTGTTGCAACTGCCCATCTCCAGCCACGAAAGGAAGTGCCTCCCTATCCTGTTTACGAGGCATAATCAGCCAAGCCAAGAGATAAAGACCCAACATGATAACGAAAACACCACCAAACAACAATAAAAAGACAAAAATTACACGTAATACATTGGCATTTATTTGAGTATAATCGGCAACTCCTGCCAAAACGCCCCCTATCACACCTTCTCTTGTATTTCGTTCTAATCGTCTATTTTTCTGTTGATTATCATCAATATTTAAATCTTTTTTATTGTCTTCATTGGTCTCCATAAGCCCTGTTTTATTATTAAAAACGCTTCTGTACAAAAATAAGAATTTTTTGACATACTCAAAATTAAGTTTCTGTTCGGAAATCCTCTAAATAATTTATTACTTTTGCATATCGAAATCATATTTATTTAAACAACATGACAAAAGAAAATTTGTTTTCAACGCTACCTTATAAGGTGGCAGATATCTCATTGGCCGACTTCGGACGAAAAGAGATTGAATTGGCAGAACAAGAAATGCCTGGCCTTATGGCTCTTCGCGAAAAATACGGAAAACAAAAACCTTTAAAGGGAGCTAGAATCACAGGTTCTCTCCACATGACAATCCAAACAGCTGTTTTGATTGAGACATTGGTTGAGCTCGGTGCAGAAGTACGCTGGGCTAGCTGTAACATTTTTTCAACTCAAGACCATGCAGCAGCAGCCATTGCAAAAGCTGGCGTTCCTGTTTTTGCATGGAAAGGTGAAAATTTGACTGAATATTGGTGGTGCACATTACAGGCCCTCAACTTCGGTAACGGCAAAGGTCCTAACTTGATTGTAGACGATGGTGGTGATGCCACTTTAATGATACACATAGGTGCCGATGCGGACAAAAATCCTTCAATTATCGATGCGAAAGCAGAGAGTGAAGACGAGATTTGTCTACTCAAAGCATTGAAAAATGTTCTCAATGAAAGACCTAACTTCTTCAGCAATATACTTCCAGAAATCAAGGGTGTTTCTGAAGAAACAACAACAGGTGTTCACCGTCTATATCAGATGAAGAAAGACGGCAAATTGAAGTTCCCTGCTTTCAACGTAAACGATTCCGTAACAAAATCTAAGTTTGATAACCTTTACGGTTGTCGTGAGTCTTTGGCAGATGGCATCAAACGTGCTACAGATATCATGATTGCAGGTAAAGTAGTCGTTGTTTGTGGTTACGGTGATGTAGGTAAAGGCTGCGCTCAGTCTATGCGTTCTTACGGAGCTCGCGTAATCATTACAGAGATTGACCCTATCTGCGCATTACAGGCAGCTATGGAAGGTTACGAAGTAACAACCATTCAAGAAGCTCTTCCTTATGGAGATATTTACGTTACTACAACTGGTAACATTGACATCGTACGTATCGAGCACATGGAGAAGATGAAGAACAATGCTATCGTCTGCAACATCGGTCACTTCGACAGTGAAATCCAGATTGACAAGCTCAAGAAATTCCCAGGCATCAAATGCCGTAATATAAAACCTCAGGTTGATCAATATTTCTTCCCAGACGGACATTCCATTATTCTTTTGGCTGAAGGTCGTTTGGTTAACCTTGGTTGCGCTACAGGTCACCCTTCATTTGTAATGAGTAACTCATTTACAAACCAAACATTGGCTCAGATAGAGCTTTTCACTAAGAACTATCCAGTTGATGTATATTGCTTGCCTAAGCATTTGGATGAGGAGGTTGCTCGTTTACACTTGAGCAAGATCGGTGCTAAACTGACTACGTTAACTCCAGCTCAGGCTGCTTACATAGGCGTAACGGTAGATGGTCCGTTCAAATCTGATTTGTACAGATATTAATAAAAAACATTTATATAATTAAGGCTGGATCTTTGGTCCAGCCTTTTTTGTTTTGTACAAATCAGTCGAATTGGAATAAAAAAACGAATGCGTCTCTTTCAGTCACCCAGTGGACGTTCCCGTCCAGCGTATAATCCGTTCAATCTGTGGTTCTTGGAAAAATGTTTTGATTTTATTCGTAGCGAAAAACAAGAATGATTCGTATATAAAGACTTTCCAAGAAGCTTCTATTTTTCCTTAATAACATCCATATATTCTCGATAGCGGAGCATGACTTCGTTCACGAAATCATAGACCTCCTCACCTCTTAGATATCCATGTTTCACAACAGAATCATTAAAGTATTCCGGATTACTCTTTAAAAGAATATAATCTGCTACATTTCCATCCCACTTTTTAGGATCTTTCCCATGTTTCTCAGTCAAGGCCATCGCATCTCTTACATGTCCGACTCCCGCATTATAGCTTGCCAGTACGAACTTTCTACGTTCATGACGATCTTTCACATCCGAAAAAATGACATCGACCGCCTTCAAATAAGAGACTGCTGTTTTTACACTCTGTTCCGGATCCATAATTTTTGTTGTGTCCATACCATACGCCAATGCCGTCTGAGGCATCAACTGCATCAGGCCTTTTGCTCCTGCCCAAGACTCTACCGTAGGGTTAAACTTCGATTCCTGATAAGCAACAGAAGCCAAGAGCTTCCAATTCCAGCCCAAACTTGGAGCATGAGCCTTAAAAATAGGATCATAAATAGAAATCTTATGCTTATTGATATACTTCTTAAGACCTCCCGAACTACCCTTTATCTGGACAAAATATTTATGGTAAAGATATTGATATGTATAGCTATTTTTTGACGCTCCAAACCAATGATTGACTGCATTAAGCAAACTATCTGCTTCCAAATTCACCGCCCATGCGGAGCGTTGGTCAAAGCTGACCTCCATGTGTATGTCAATGCTAGGATAATAGGTTTTGTTGACTTCAGCAATGTTATTATCGGCAATTGTATAGGAAATATCTCCATCTGCTACTTTTTTAATCAGCTTCTCTTCATCTTCCTCATTAGATACAGTACGAATAATAATACCTCCACCAATTTCTTCATTCAAATTTTTCAAGCGTTCATAATACTTGGAATTTTCCACCACATAGACTTCTTTTCCAATCAGTTGCGTCACATCATTCAAAAGTTTTTTCTTCTTGTCTTTTTTCTGAACAAGCACTTGATTTGTCACATATTCATGATTTGTATAGCGTACTCTTTGCTTGTAATCGTTGTTAATCAACAACGGATAGGCGATCAGATC
>JALNVE010000149.1 GCA_023227695.1 Paludibacteraceae bacterium | reverse complement strand
TGCGATACAAATATGAGCAAATTGTTGAAAATATTCAATCGTATTTTCATTTAAGTCACCACGCAATTTGACCCATTGACACTTAGTATAGTGAAAATACCACGCAATTTGACCTATACGCCACTATTTTATATAAAACCAACGTCGTTTCCGATGATAATTCAAATGCCTTTTGGGCCATTTTTAACGATTTCATTTGTTAGACAGCTCGCTATCTTTATCACATTATCCCTAAAAATGTTTCAAAAACTCATTCCAAACAATCTATTGATAAAATTGAAACAGCTTATAACAATCAAAGACTTCTCTTTAAAAATTTAATTTATCACTTCACTATTAATTCATTCACCAACACATCTTCATCAATTACAATTTTCAAAATATAGACACCTGACGTTATATTTTCCAGACGAAGTGGCAACATTGTTTCTCCTGATTCCAAAGAGGCTGTCATTTCAGAAATCAGAGTTCCTCTCTGATCTAAAACAAAAAGATGACAATTTGTCTTTTTGAAAAAGCGCATATAGACATTTGTTTCTCCATCCGATGGATTTGGGGCAATTGCCACCGTCAAAGTCTCAAAATTGGCTGTTTTCAATTCCGTTGTCTCTTCCAGTACAATTAAATTTCCACTACCAAAAATAAAATCGGGATAATCGGCAGAGGTGTAAATTCCTTTGACAAGTTTCACACCACCGAGCATTGCAGAGCTGACAGTCAGGTCTGCATCAAGATTCAGTTTCGAACCGGTTACCATTGTCAGGTCGCCAGTGGTAGCTGCCACATCCACATCCAATGTTGCTCCTGCGGATACAGTTACACCCTTTGTGCCGAGCGCGGTGGCGTTGGAGACTTGTATGGTACCTTCCGTCAAGATCCAAAAACCTTCAAAACCGCTGCCGTCTGTACTAAGTTTCAACGTACCAACGCTGGTTTTCTCCAAATTATTAGAACCCGTCAAACTGCCCTTCATCTCAAACACAGAGGTTTCAACAGAGCCTACCATAATCGAGGAGTTTTCTTCCACTTCGACAACTGAAGTTAGCGTGAAAAGGGGAGAACTTGTGTATGATTTTATCGTGCCTCCTTGTAATTTGATGCCATCGACTGCAATATCGGCTGCGGTGATACGGAACGTGCCGTTCTCCTCTACCTTCACATAAGCCACATCGGGTGTTGAAGCCACCTTCACCTCACCGGTGCGGATAATGGCTGTATCAACAGACGTTATCGTCATGGATGGCGACCATTTCTCAAGGCTTGTCCAAAAATCAGTTGTTTCCGACTCGTAAATCAAGGTAGCAGGGTCACGAGTTACTGTGATGGCACCCGTCTTGGTTGCATTGTTCGTGGCACCGATTGTTATTACCGTAAAGTTGAAAGTGCCGGCTTCGGTGGGTATTCCTTTGATGGTCACTATCTTATTTTCCACATCCACATCAGCACTCACACCTGCTGGCAAGCCAACCACATGGACTGAAGTGGCTTCGGTCCATGAATAGCAAAAAGAATCGATAGATTCACCCAAACTGATATTTTGAGAAGAAGATCCTATTCCACATTTATTCAACGTGGCGGTCGTCTCTTTCATGACACCTTCTGCATAAATCCCAAAAGTACGAGTCATCACATCGTTTTGAGAATCCTTCACCTTCACTTTGAAATAATAGACACCAGACTTGGCTGTTGAAACGATTAGTTTGCCACTATTGATGGAAATGGTTAATCCACTGACATTCTCTGCCACAGAATAAGATGGAGAAGTTTTGGAAAAACCTTTGAAATAGTTGTCCAATACTATCGTTTGGGAGACACCCAGAGTTCCCTCGACGTGCGGAGTGGCCATCCAGTAGAGATAATTTTCTAAATTGGTATAACCATCCTTATCGGGGTCGGCATTGGAATCAGAGAAGTCACTTGATGCAGAGTTCGCATTTGTACCAATCATTTTTTCCCACCAATCGGGAAGTCCGTCCCAATCCGAATCGAAACCAGACGGACGGGATGAGCTTGTATAGTAGCTATAATCGCCCTCTTTTGATTCTTCGCTTCCGTCTATAATTCCACCCACCATACTCTTTGAACCAGTACAACTGTATGTTCCATTCAAGGTTTCATTCACCATTCGAGCATCATGATTGTCCAACACAGGCATAGTACAACCAACATCAGAAAGCACACTCTTATATGCATTACGGGCAGACTCCACAGTAGCCTGTGACTCAAAGAACGGTTGTGAATTCCATACATTCCAATCCAACACTTGTCCATTACTCAATGTATATTTACGTCCTTTAGAATCGTCCGTTCCGTCATAGATGAAACTACCATCCTTGTGTGCCATAATGTTGTTATGGTAATAGTAAGCTTGGCTACCTTTACCAGTTCCTTCCAAATCAGCCTTCAACATAAAATCCATGTTACTCTCTTCGGATGCAGCACCACGCTTGTAATAGTTTCCTACAAAATTCACCTCGTGGGCACCACCGTCCGTCACACGGTGCCACCAGTTATAAACCACATTATTAAAAACATCCAAACGTCCAGCGTAATAACCATCGCCATCCAAACCGCCACCCATACTCCAGTTACGTCCTTGGTTATGAGCCAACAGATTGTGATGGAAGCTGCCAATATCACCACCAATAGTAGCCGCATAACCATGTCCCGTTCCGACAGGATAATTCTTATGACCTGCAATATTCAAAGCCTCGGAGATAAGAGTGCGCTGCAAAGTCAAATTTTTACCACCACGGCTACTGAAAGCCTCGTCTATGGTCCAACCCACAGAGCAATGATCAGAGATGGAATGTTGACCACCAGTCATACCAAAACCATCGGCAGTCTCGCCGCTGCCCAAACGTACACGAAGGAAACGGAAAATAGTTTCAGAACCAGTAATGCCAACCGGATTGGTACTGACACAGATGCCGCGACCCGGAGCCGTCTGTCCTGCTATGGTGACATAATTGCCGACTTGAACCAAACGAGACTGTAAAATGATGCGACCAGAAACCGCAAAAACAATGGTGCGCGGGCCGATGTCATTGGTCATTGCCTCACGGAAACTTCCTTTGCCACTGTCATTCAGGTTGGTCACATAAACCACTTTTCCACCTCGGCCACCCGTCGCATATTTACCATAACCTTCAGCCTCTGGAAATGCCAGACGGCGAGGACGAAAACTCCACACATTACCCTTGGTTACCGTACCGTTGGAAGCGACTTCGTCAATCCTCCAATAATAGGTGTTCAGTACATAAAGATTTGATACATTATAGGATGTTGAAGTTTGGTTTACTTTAAACTCCAGCGATGATTTCGTGGCAGAAGAGACTGCACTTTCACTCGTTCCGAAATAGACATTATGAGAGACCGCGTTGGAAGCAGCCGTCCAGCTCAATTTGCAGGCATTTGTTCCGTCGCAGTTCACATGACAATCGGCATCCGCAGGATTCGGTGTCCGAGCCTGATCATTAGAGTTGGGTACATCCAAGGCGAACCCATTCAGATAAACATTATATACATTGGCAGACGTGCTCTTGTTGGGCGCAAACTTAATTTTGACCGTTTGCCCTGCTGTCACTGTAAACGTCAAGTATGCCGTTTTAGCATCAAAAATAGAAAGAGCCCTCTTGGTGGGTGTCAACGCAGTCACGACCTTCGAGTTATTGACATAAATGTCCATATTACAAAGAGTATTCGAACTGTAATCATCAATCGCATTATGGTAAGTCAACAACGTATGGGTACCGGCCGAAAGACCTGAGATTTCCAACAACAAAGAAGCATCATTAGTTGTGCAATCCTTGATATAGGCGGCATCGCACACCATGCGTGCATAGTTGGGAGCCTGAACGCCCAATTTGTACCAAACGGTGCTCAACTCGCCGCTGCTGGCAGCTGACGAGAGTTTGAACGTCACACCCGATGATGTAAAAGTGTTGCTTGAGGTAGGTACCCAAGCCGAATAGCCTGGTTCCGTCACCTCACTCGAATTTCGACCCGACACATCCAGGTCAACTTTGATTTCCGCCCAACAAAATATGGGCACAATAAGGAATAGTAAAACAATAAAGTTTACGTGTTTCATGGTCCTAAAATATTAGTTCTAAGTTTTTGTATTTTCCCGAAACAAAAATAGGGACACGCATATACAAACAGGTGGACATAATCAGCAAATGAGTGGACATAATCAGCAACAGAAACAGCATGAAGTAAAAAAAACGACGAAAAGGTTCTTTTTAAGAATGAAAAACAAAATCTAAAATCAATTTTTCACAATCAATACAAGCTCTAACTAAACATCACTTTTATACACCAGCTGCTCCATCTCTTGCATAAAAAGATTTTCAGATGCTAACAGATGTCTTAACCGCAAGACGTCCGTCTACCAATAGTTTCGACAGCCATACCTACGTACTTTATACTTTGAACCATTCCGTCTATCTTCCATAATTATGCCATTTAAACATTGATGCAATGGAAAAGAAGGCGCACAAGTGGAATTGTTTTTATTTTAAATAGGTGATTTTGCCCGTTTTTAGATTTATAGTAAACACAGATGTATCAAAGTAACCATGCATCCTGATTTCGCAATCAGATTCTCCGTTCCAGTTCATAGAAGAGGCAAAATCTTCCTTTTGCAGCTCTTCTAATGCCCAAACAACAAAATAGAGTTTTTTCTCCCTATCAAAGGCAACAATATCGCCAAAAGGGAATGCGATCACCTCATATTTCTTATTTTTCAAGACGCGAGCACCGCTCATTTCTGCCTTCAACGGAAAAAATGGTTCCTTATAATATGGATAATCAATCAGACTATCTTTCTTTATCTTTTCAAGATTATTCTTGAGGTTCCAAAGCACAACATAGTTCTTGATATTATTCAGATCCAAATCAGACAACTCTTTAATAAAACCCGTTTTTTCAACCTGTTTCTTCATATAATTAATCAAGGTTGTGTCTGTCGTACCCTTGATATTCTGCGAGACATTCAAAAAGACAAAATCAGTTGCGTAAGCCGATTTGCGCAACTTCACATTACGTCGGCTACCCTTGTTGGAAAGTTCGAAACATTTGCCATCTTCCAAAGAATAAAGAACCGCCACAATCTCTGTATGCAGAACGCTTATATTGGAGGGCTGACGCTCATAAAAGAAAAAAAGGTAAGGCTTGCCGTCCAAGGTATCCACACTTGGATAGTTCAAACGTTTTCTCGGCAACTCCTTTACGAAAGCATTGTTGATACGATAGATAGAATCACGTTTAAGAAGAAGCGTCTGTTTTCCCGTTGAATAGCTCCATTTGTAGACAAAGAACTGACGGGTATAAGTCTCCGGCAAGATGGTATCTTTAAAAATCACCTCACACTTCTCATTCCCGTCGAAATAGATGCAACGGGGCTCCTCTGCATGAAGAACAAAACAGAAGACAATCGAAAAGAAAAGAATTATGAATCGATGCATAGCGAATATATTATGACCAGAACAATGTAAAAGTATAGCAAATATGGGAGATTGCAAAACAACACATAGGCAATATGCAAGGGATGTCGAGACATAAAAACATAAAAAAAGCACTCGCCACAAAGTGACGAGTGCCTGAATTTATGTTATTCTTTCAAGAATTACATACCAATTTTCTTCTTGAGGCTGTCAAGACGCTCACGAAGTTCTTTTGGAAGGTGTTTGCCGAATTTAGCATAGTGCTCTTCGATCAAAGCAACCTCGTCTTTCCACTCTTCTGGTTTAACTTCAAGAACTTTCTTCATTGTCTCCTCTGTGAAGCATGAATTCAATCCCTTGATGTTAATCTGATCTGGAGCAGGAACTTTACCGATGATTGTATCAACTGTCTTTCCCTTACCGTCGCAACGATCGAAAATATAAGCCAATACACGGCTGTTGTCTCCATAACCTGGCCACAAGAATCCACCTGGAAGTGCCTTGTTGCTCTTGTCTTTACGGAACCAGTTAACGAAGAAAATCTTAGGAAGCTTGTTCTTATCCTTAGCTGCTTTTCCTACGTTAATCCAGTGCTGGAAGTAATCTCCCATGTTGTAACCACAGAATGGCAACATAGCGAATGGGTCACGACGAACACCAGCCTTCAAACCGATAGCTGCTGCAGTAACCTCAGAACCTACGATAGATCCCATGAATACTCCGTGATTCCAATCGTCAGCCTCATGAATCAAAGGAACTGTGCTAGGACGACGTCCACCGAACAAGATAGCTGATACAGGAACACCTTCTGGGTTCTCCCATTCAGGGTCGATAGCTGGACATTGATTAGCAGGAGCTGCAAAACGAGAGTTCTTGTGAGCTACTGGGTTCTCATCTTCGTCACGAGAAGCTGGATCATTAACTACATTGTTCTTCCAGTCGATAGTGCCCTTAGGACAATCGTGTCCGATACCTTCCCACCAAATATCACCATCAGGAGTATATCCTACGTTAGTGAAGATAGTGTTAGCGTAGCAAGAATCCAAAGCGTTCTTGTTAGTCAACTCTGAAGTATAAGGAGCAACACCGAAGAAACCAGCCTCAGGGTTGATTGCACGAAGTTGACCGTTCTTGTCATATTTCATCCAAGCGATATCATCACCTACAGTCTTAACTTCCCATCCTGGGATAGTAGGGATCAACATTGCCAAGTTTGTCTTACCACAAGCTGAAGGGAATCCAGCACAAACGTACTTAGTCTCTTTAGTATCAGTCTTAGTAAGTTTTAGGATAAGCATGTGCTCTGCCAACCATCCTTCTTCCTGAGCCATCTTAGAAGCGATACGCAATGCGAAACACTTCTTACCAAGAAGAGCATTACCTCCGTAACCAGAACCAAATGTCCAGATTTCGCGTTCTTCTGGGAATTGAACGATATATTTATCATCAATTGGAGCGCAAGGCCATTTAGCATCCTTCAAACCTGCAGGCAATGGTTTACCAACAGAGTGTACACATGGAATGAAGTCACCAGTCTTCTCGATCAACTCAAGAGCTTTCTTACCCATGCGAGTCATGATCTTCATTGAACCAACAACATAAGAAGAGTCTGTGATCTCAACACCAAGTTGAGAAATAGCTCCACCCAATGGACCCATAGAGAATGGGATAACGTACATTGTACGACCCTTCATACAGCCATTGTACTTGTTGATCAAAATATTTTTCATTTCAGCAGGATCCATCCAGTTGTTAGTTGGACCTGCATCTTCTTTCTTCTTTGAGCAAATGAAAGTACGGTTCTCAACACGAGCTACGTCGCTTGGATCTGACTGGAAATAGTAGCTATTTGGACGCTTTTTCTCATTAAGCTTTTTAGCAAGTCCGTTAGCTACACACTCGTCCATTAGGCGAGTAAACTCTTCTTCAGAGCCATCGCAAAGGTAAATGTTCTCAGGCTGCATAATGTCAGCCCACATCTTTACCCATGCATTCAATTTTGCATTTTTAGTATTGATCATAAAATTGAAAATTTTGAATTATATGATATTATTATCGCTTTCTTGTTTATAAGAAGTTATTTTTCAATATTTTAACTTCTAATCTACCCTCCAGTCTAAACAGCTGCAAATATACGAAAAAATCTTGAAAAATACATTTCACGTCAGGCAAGTTTTTAGTGCCTTTTTATATTTTTTTGGGTCTTTGTTACATTAAGAAAACAAAGAAGGAGCTTCGAAACATTTTGAAATTCAGAAAGAATCAAAAAGCTCAAACAAGATCATAGATTCGGATCAGCGGATAGGTGGGGTTGGTATAGCGACAAGAATATTCCCCAAAATTCATGAATAGCATTATCTTTGCGGAATGA
>JALNVE010000148.1 GCA_023227695.1 Paludibacteraceae bacterium | reverse complement strand
GCAATACAAAGGTAACGGCATTTACTTTTAGACACAAAAATAAGTAATATAATGTCATCCTGCAATTTGACCCATTGACACAAAGTACAATCATTTCATCCTGCAATTTGACCTATACGCCAATATTCTTGTCGCTATACCAACCCCACCTATCCGCTGATCCGATCATTATGAAGGTCTGCTTTTGTTTTATATAGGAATACAAGATTGAAAGACCCATACTCTTGTTACTCTATAATCATTATTCTATCTAAACAAAGAAACTCCCCATTCAAATGTGAACACCACATTGAACGGGGAGTTTTTAACTATGAGGATGCACCCCCATATAATAAATCACAGACGGTTTTTATTATCTAACTACTACTTTCATCGTTGAGCGTTTTTGCATAGATGTGCATTTAACCAAATAAACTCCCTTTGGTAACGATATCTCAAGAGAACGATTCGTTACATCTGCCTTGCTGTAAAGCAACTTTCCCGAAAGGTTATATACAGCAATATCTAAAGGTTTTCCAGATAAATGAATCATCTTCAATAATGATTCTTCTGAATAAAAATATACATTATCCTCTTCTGTCAACTCTGTGACAGAAACATTTTCTGAACCTTCCTGAGCAAATGGCACAGGTAAAATATACCACTCACGATGAGCATTGGCTCCTGTAACTCCAGCTTGCCAAAGTCCAACTTTTGTATTAACTGTAGTTGCTTCACCCTCTAAATCGAACAATTTTTCGTTTGAAGTAGATTTCAATTTATAGCAGTCATCACCGATAGACAGCAACTCAAACTGCTGACTTGGATCATTCTCTTTCAGCTCAGTAAGGGCTAAATAATATGAGCCGTTATCCGTCATGGCCAAACGTTTGCCGTCAGATTCTAGAGAGATCGTATATTTCCCATTTGACAATGGCTCGAAAATCCATTGTTGAAGCTTATCTGACGGAGAGAAGACAGCCAACTGTAAACCATCTCCCACCTTCTTGATGACAGACGATCCTACTCTTGGAACAATCATATACGGAATGTTCTTTTGGATTCCTTGCACTCCATCTCCTGCATTTACAGAAAGAATAGCAGTTGCGATCTCCTGACCTCCCATCTCGTAAGAAAGTGTTTTATCTAAGATGGACAAATCTGCCATCTTCTCACAATCGAGATTTGAATTGGTGACATATAGAGTTGCTTTGTCCGAAACGCTCTTCAACAAGGAGAGGTCAATATCTACCTTCTTCTCATCTGTACCTGTATTCAGCATGACAATAACCAATTCCGAATTATCCGGACTGATTGCAGCCAAAAGATCATTACGTCCTGTAGCTAAGAAAGTGTATCCCTTTTTAATGAAACGAGTCACCTGCATACGAACGTAAAAGTTCTTTACCTTATAATAAGTCTGCTGAGAAAAACTTCCTCTTACAAAACACCATTGGTCATTCAACTCCTCAACGAATTGCCAATCGACCCAAGCAATAGGATTCAAATTGTTAAGGTCTTCAAACATACGTTGAGCTAATCCAAGATTTCCTGCTATACCTGTTCCTCCTGAACCAGTTTCGGACATCCAGAATGGCAAACCTAACTCATTGACCAAATCCTTGAGATTGGATTTATCCTTTGCATTTCCGCCGTAAGTATGAACATTCAACTGACCTAATTCAGGAATAATGTCGCCCTGTTTTTGGAAATATTGGAACTCAGAAAGAGCCAGAGGAACACTCGTTTCATCGGTAGCTGAAATCTTCGCTTTCAAACCTGAAGCTTTCAACTTTGGAGCCAAAACACGAATCAGATCAGCCATCGTCTCTGCTGAGAAGTGACAACCTTCTTGACCACCATTGGCACCCCAATAGTTCGTATTTGGTTCGTTGAATGGTTCCAACGTTTTGAACTCAATTCCATATTGTTGTTCAAGATGTTTACATACATCTATCAAATAATCGCAGAACTTACCATAATACTCAGGCTTCAAATTATCTGATGACGCGTTCTCATTACCTGCTGAACAACCACTGTATGTCATCCAATAAGGAGGCGAATTAGAGAATGCCTCGAAGATTGCATCTGGACGAACTTCATGAATTTTCTGTAAGACTTTTCGTTGACCAGGATCGGCGTTCCAATCATAATTACTATACTCTGTCGGCTTAAAACCGTCCATCTCGGCACGCTTACCCTTACCACTGCACATGTGTCCGTTTATGTGTGAAGGATCATCACCACCACCAATATTAAATCTAAAGATGTTATAGTTCAAACCTTCAGGAGAGGTCAACATGTCAACCAGATCATTAACCTTGTTATCGTCCCACTTACCGCACATATTGGCCCACCAACAAAGAGAGATACCCCAACCCTCAAGGGTCTGTTTCTTATCTCCCGAATTAATACTTGCATATATCTGAAGCGAAGGATCGTATTTACTTACAAGATTATAATATTCACTTTTTGTTAAATTGACAACTGAGCCATGACGCATCACAGATGGCAAAGAATAAGAACCAGCATCAGGTTGAGTAAAGACTCCAGAAGAAAGATCTGTGGAAATCAAAGGATAATAGCCCTTTCCTCCAAAATCATCAATGAACAAACACCATCTATCTTCATTGTTGAACTTAAAGCAAGTTGGACCTTCAACACCCGAAATCTGGCTCAACTGAGTATTCACCTCTTCCCATTTACCCAAAGGAGATGTGGACTTTTCCATGATGATGTATTTACCGGAAGAAGGCATACCCTGACGATGAGCTTCGGTTGCTTCATTTTTCATAAAACGATAATAGGTATCGCCCACTTTGATGACGGTTGCATCGATTTCACTGATTACTTTTCCACTTTGATTTCGAAGCTCTGACCAAACCTTGGTTTCTGAAAATTGGATAAAATCCTTTGTTGTACAATAGTAAATTCGGTGAGTGTTGTCACCGTTAGGAATCTTGGATGCCCAAAAAACAACATAATTTTGAGATCCTTCATCATAGAATGCTTCTGGTGCCCATGTACAACCAGCACCTTCAGGTGCTACCTGACACATACGTTGATCAGACCAATTAATCAGATCGTTCGATTCCCAAACCATGATTGATTTACTTCCAGTAGTCTGCGCCGCCGTCCAATTTCCGTTGCCATAAATCTTCAAATCTGTTGCTATGACATAGAACTTCTCATCATCAGCAGAACGCATGATAAATGGATCACGCAGACCTTTCTCACCCATGGTCGATAGGAGCACAGGATTACCGTCATTCAAGTCGGTCCAATGTAGACCATCCTTGCTGACAGCAAAATAAATCTGCTCACCCTGAGCCAATCCTTCACCCTTAAAATAGGCAAAGAGATAAGCATAAAAATCTTTCTGCGCGTATAGATTGGAAAACAATCCACCTATAAGGAAAATGGTCATTAAGGAAAATAACTTCTTAAGAATTGTGTATTTCATGCCTAAATATTTATTATAGAGTCTTGCCTTTCAAACATCACTGTCAAAATTTATTCAATAAAAACAAGCAAGCCCATTATCAAATTAAAAATGTTCAGCGCTTCATGATGTTGAATCCAACCAATACTGCAAATTCAACATAGCAACACTATTTACAATCAAGATGCAAAGCGCGGCTAATTTAATAAAAATATTTCTAAAGAAGGAGAATCAGATTTAAAAATCAAAGAGTTGATTTACACGATCCATAAAAGCAAAAAAGAGGATGCAAAAGTGCACCCTCTTTTTTCATATAGAACTAAAACTATTAGTCTTGTAATTTAGCACAAAGGAATTCACGGTTCAAACGAGCAATATTGCTGATTGAAACGCTCTTTGGACATTCAGCTTCGCAAGCACCTGTGTTAGTACAGTTACCGAAACCAAGTTCATCCATCTTTGCAACCATTGCTTTTGCACGGCGAGCTGCCTCTACCTTACCTTGTGGTAACAAAGCAAGTTGAGAAACCTTAGCAGAAACGAAAAGCATTGCAGATCCATTCTTACAAGCAGCTACACAAGCACCACAACCGATACAAGACGCAGCATCCATTGCCTCGTCAGCATTCTTTTTTGAAATTGGAATTGCATTAGCATCAGGAACACCACCTGTATTGACTGACACATAACCACCAGCCTGCATGATTTTGTCGAATGCGCTACGGTCTACCATCAAGTCACGGATTACAGGGAATCCTGCAGAACGCCATGGCTCAATTGTGATAGTCTCTCCGTCGCGGAACTTACGCATGTGCAACTGGCAAGTTGTAACATCCTCGTCTGGTCCATGTGGATGTCCGTTGACAAACAATGAACACATACCGCAAATACCCTCACGGCAGTCGTGATCGAAAACGACAGGTTCTTGACCTTCGTTGATCAACTTTTCGTTCAATACATCCAACATCTCAAGAAATGAGCTATCGATAGAGATATTGTTCAATTCGAAGGTCTCAAAGAAACCTTTTTCCTGAGGACCTCTCTGACGCCAAACTTTTAGCGTTATATTTATTGTCTTTTCCATTTGATTATTTCTTTTATATACGTCTAAATTTTTTCGCAACTCACAAAATTAAGATTTGTAGTTACGAGTTTGACGTTGAACGAATTCATAATTCAACTCTTCTTTCAACAACTCAGGGTCTTTATCCTCGCCCTGGTAGTGCCAGCAAGATACATAAGAGAATTTGTCATCCTGACGAAGAGCCTCACCTTCTGGAGTCTGATATTCTTCACGGAAGTGACCACCGCAAGATTCCTCACGGTCAAGACTGTCTAATGCCATCAAATAACCGATTTCAAGGAAGTCTGACAAACGAAGTGCCTTCTCCAACTCAGTATTCAAAGTATTAGCATCACCTGGGATACGAACATTGCTCCAGAACTCTTTCTTCAAATCTTTGATCTTCTTCATTGCAGTTTCCAAAGATTGCTTTGTACGACCCATACCAACATATTCCCACATAATGTGACCTAACTCCTTGTGGATAGAGTCAACAGAATGTTTACCCTTAATGCTCATCAATTTCTTGATCTTGTCATTAACAGCCTTTTCAGCCTCAACGAACTCAGGAAGATCTGTGCTCATACGAGGAACCTGGATTTGATCTGACAAATAATTTTGGATTGTATAAGGCAATACGAAGTAACCGTCAGCAAGACCCTGCATCAAAGCAGAAGCACCCAAACGGTTAGCTCCGTGGTCAGAGAAGTTACATTCACCGATTGAGAATAGACCCTTGATAGAAGTCTGCAACTCATAGTCAACCCAGATACCACCCATTGTATAGTGAATAGCAGGGAATATCATCATTGGAGTCTTGTAAGGATTATCATCTACAATCTTCTCATACATTTGGAAAAGGTTTCCGTAACGAGCACGAACAACATCTTCGCCCAAACGATCGATAGCGTATTTGAAATCAAGGAATACAGCCTTACCAGTTGCGTTAACACCGAATCCAGCGTCACAACGCTCCTTAGCTGCACGAGAAGCAACGTCACGAGGAACCAAGTTACCGAATGCAGGGTAACGACGCTCCAAGTAGAAGTCACGATCCTCATCAGGAATATCATTAGCAGTCTTCACTCCATTACGGATAGCCTCTGCGTCTTCCTTTTTCTTAGGAACCCAGATACGACCATCGTTACGAAGAGACTCTGACATCAAAGTCAATTTTGATTGGATATCTCCATGAACAGGGATACAAGTTGGATGGATCTGCGCGTAACATGGGTTAGCGAAGTAAGCTCCTTTTCTATATGCCTGCATTGCAACAGATCCGTTAGATCCCATTGCGTTAGTAGAAAGGAAGTATGTATTTCCGTAACCACCAGTAGCCATAACTACAGCGTGTCCGAAATAACGCTCAACCTTTCCTGTTACAAGGTCACGAGCAATGATACCTCTTGCACGACCGTCGATGACAACTACATCAAGCATTTCGTGACGAGAGAACAACTTTACTGTACCCTTATTGATCTGACGGCTCAATGCTGAGTAAGCACCTAACAACAATTGTTGACCTGTCTGACCTTTAGCATAGAATGTACGAGAAACCTGAGCACCACCGAAAGAACGGTTATCAAGCAAGCCTCCGTAATCACGAGCAAAAGGAACACCCTGAGCTACACATTGGTCGATGATGTTATTGGAAACCTCAGCCAAACGATAAACGTTAGCCTCACGAGCACGGTAGTCACCACCTTTGATTGTATCATAGAACAAACGGTAAACAGAGTCACCATCGTTCTGATAGTTCTTAGCGGCATTGATACCTCCCTGAGCTGCGATAGAGTGAGCACGACGAGGAGAATCCTGAATACAAAAGTTCAATACATTAAAACCAAGTTCACCAAGAGATGCTGCTGCAGAAGCTCCGGCAAGACCTGTACCTACAACAATAATGTCAAGACGACGTTTGTTTGCAGGGTTCACAAGTTTCTGATGTGACTTGTAAAAGCTCCACTTCTCGGCCAAAGGACCCTGTGGAATTTTTGAATCTATAGTTGTTGCCATATTATTATTTTTCAAATTTCTTATTAGTGAATTAAAAGCCCTTTCCTATCATAGGACGATCGACCGAATTATGCTCCGATGCATCCAAAAGTTTCAGGACAAACGCTCTTCAAATAGAAGGCAATTACAACAAGAGCAAAACCGATGAATACGATTGTTGCGAAAATGTTAGAGATACATTTCCAACGGTTCAACCAGATTGTGTTATCCCATCCAATAGTCTGTAATGCACTCCAGAAACCGTGAGTCAAGTGGAACCACAATGCAACAAACCAGATTAGATATAAAACACAAATAATAGGATTGCTGAAATAATAATTGATGAAAGCAGCACCATCAGCAGGATCAACAACAGCACCGTTAATAACAGCACCTTCCATACCAACGATCTCTACAAATTGCATCTTTGCCCAAAACTGAGTGAAGTGCAAGATCAAACCTGCAACTACAATGGCACCCAACACATACATGTTTTGAGATGCCCACTCAACTCCTTTAGGAGTCTCTTGACAAGCATAAGCTTGACTTCCACGAGCCTTCTTGTTAAGGAGTGTCAACCAAGATGCGAAGATGATGTGAACAAGGAAACCTCCTGCCAATACCAAAGTACCAAGAAGTGCGTACCAGTTCGCTCCCAAAAATTCACATATCATGTTATAGGCTTCTCCTGAGATGATCGCCACAACATTCATAGACATGTGAAATAGTAAAAAGAGAACAAGGAAGAGACCTGATATGCTCATTATCAGTTTCCTCCCGATCGAAGAATTTAGTAACCACATAAGTTTTTTAAATTTTTAGTGAATATTTTATTATAGATATTTTAACAAAATATGATTTGCTACGCAAAAATAGACTAAACTCCGAAATAATCAAAGTTTATGCAATATAAAATGAATAATAAAAATTTATTGAAAATCTAAGAAGCCTCTTACTTTTTCAACCTACTTTTTTTGTGTAAAAACAAAGGTGGTTTTCCTTGATTCTTCAATTGGTTTTTTCGTATCAAGAGAAAAGGTACTTGGATGGTTTTTGACCGCAAATTAGCATTGATTTCTTTGCTAACGCTCGGTCCTCAGGGAGAACACCCCATAGCCGTCAGGCTAAGAATCTTATCATATTGAAATTTAATGATATACAAAAAAACAAGAAAAAGTCTGTTGTGTATCATATTGTCCTCGCCGGACGGGCCCTACTTTTTCCCTTCAGCTGGAAAAAGTAGGCAAAAAGAGCCGCCGCTGTGAGTGCTCTTCTTCCAAAAGTGACGAACTGTCTGGCTAAACAGTTTTAAACGCGCTCGTGCCTCGCTTGAACGGTAAAACTGTTTTTGACGCCATCCAGCACGCCACTTTTGGCGAGCCCTCAAGGCGTATTGGCACAT
>JALNVE010000147.1 GCA_023227695.1 Paludibacteraceae bacterium | reverse complement strand
GGAAATTTCCCTTTGTTTAAGTCTTCTGTAACCCAAGGGTCGGCTACGATTAAGAATCTGGTGAAGTTACGTTTGTTTGTTTCGATTCCTTTTACGATGATTTCCAATCCGTAAATCTGGGCGGCAAGTTCGCCGCAGATGGCCGCGTGTCCTTTTATGCCCTCTTCGGCCACTCTCTTTGCGCTTGATGCTGTATCGTCACTTTCTATGGCTTTCATATTTCTGTTTTTTGCCAAGAAATCGCCGCATTGCATCAGGGCTATAGGATGGGAGTATACTTCGGTTATGTCGGATATGTCCTGTCCGGGAAGTGCTACCAGATTGTGCCTGATTCTTAACTTCTGTTCTCCTGCTATCTTTAGACCGCTGTCCTTTAATAGGTTGTGGTTCTGAAGAAGACTTCCTGCTATTGTGTTCTCAATAGCTATGGTACCAATGATAGAGTTGTCCTTTTTTATTGTTTGGAAAACCTTGGCAAAAGTCTCGCAAGGGATTATTTCAATCTCTTCTCCTCGAAAGTACTCTTTTGCCGCGATGTCGTGGAAGCTTCCTGCGATTCCTTGTATTGCTACTCTTTTCATTGTTTAATTTTTTTTGTTTACAAATAATAAAAAAATCCCACCTTTTTTGGATGGGATTCGGTATTTTGATTTGGCATGTTATACAACGTCTCCCTCCTTATGATCTCATAAAGTAATAAAAGAAGTAATAATAAAAGAAGTTAGTATGTTTGTATAGCCAATTCATATGCTTGAGTATTGTAATAAAAAAAGTCCCACATTCCTGCGGGACTTAATATTTAATTAAAAAAATCTTTTCTTCAAATTAAAACATCAAAACCCCGCTCTTACTGTCGTAGTAAAAGTAAAAATAAAAATATGTAAACCAACTTTTAATCATATCTTCCTTGATTTTGATGTGCAAATATATGTTCGATTTTTATAGTGACAAAATGTTTTAATACTTTTTTTTGACAAAATTGTTGTTTTTGTAAATATAGCTTCCGATAGCAATCAGGATGCAGCCTACTGCATAGCACCAGATGTCGTTCCAATTGAAGGTATTTCCTATCATTGTCCTTAATATCGGATTGCCTTGTAATCCAAGCACTTCTACCAATTTAAAGTATTGAGAAATTTCAATCAAAACGGAGAAAATGAAGACATAAAGGGGGAGTAGTTTGTACTTTTCTGGGATGAAAATCCGAACGAAACAGTAGACTAACCATTCTACGATGATGTCTCCTCCGTAGGGCCTGATGAATTTGTCGTTGAGGAATATCGCGATCAATGTCTCAACCAAAAAAAGGGCGATGAAAAGAGTGAAGTAGATAAATCTCTTGTTGCTTAAAATTTTCATGATTGTTGTATTTCTGTGCTTTTTCAAATAAGAATCCCAAACGTTCAGTGGTGAGCGTTTGGGATGTGGTATGTGGACTACATTATTTCTCTTCTTTATACCAACTTGCGTACATCAAGTAGTTATTGGAAATCTTATTGATCATCTCATTTGTCTGTTCTGGAGAAACATCCTTTATTTTCTTTGCGGGGATGCCGCCGTACATGCTACCTGGCTCTACAATCGTATTGCTTGTAACAAGGGCATTGGCAGCTATGATGGAGTTTTCTCCGATTACGGCTCCGTCAAGAATGGTTGAACCCATACCGATAAGTACATTGCTGCATATTTTTGCTCCGTGGATAGTTGCGTTGTGTCCTATGGATACGTTGTCGCCTATTTCGATGGTCGATTTCTGGTAAAGAGTATGTAGCACGGTGCCGTCTTGAATGTTGACCTTGTTTCCTATTTTAATGGAGTTGACATCACCTCTCAAAACCGTGTTGAACCAAATGCTGCAATCTTTGCCTATCTCAACATCGCCTATAATTGTGGCATTGTCTGCCAGAAATACGTTTTCTCCTATCTTAGGAGTGAATCCTCTTACCGATTTTATTAGAGCCATGATTATTTTTTACGTTTGATGAGTTCCTCGTTCAATATCATATCAAGCGTTTTCATGTCAATTTTCTTGGCGATGAACTTTCTTTCTTTGTTCAATAAATAGACACCTGGAGTAGATGAAGCATCGTAGTATTTCCAGAACCAAGATTCGCGATCAGGATCCCAAACGTTAACCCAATCCTTAAGATTGTTTTTATCTAAGAATTCAATCCACTCTTTTCTGTCTGTTTGAGTGTAGAATGCGAATACTTCAAAGCCCAAATCTTTGTATTTTGTGTAAACAGAATCGTGAAGAACAGGTGTGGTTTTCTTGCAGTGACCACAAGAAGGCTCGTAGAAATAGACTAGAACGAAATCTTTTGTCATATCTCTTAACTGAACAACGTTGTTGTTAGAATCTCTTGCAACCAAGTTATTAGCCTGCATCCCGATTAGGTTGTATCTTATCTTGTCTGCCTCCTTTTTCAAATCGTTTACCCAAGATGTGTCTGCCCAAGTTGCCTGACCCGAGAAATAATACTTATCAGCAATAGCCAACCAAACCGCATCCATACCCATGATTTTGCTTTGAAGACCATAATTGATCATCTTACTTGTCATGGTTTGAAAAGTCTCTTCGTTACCTTTACTTTTTTCAATCAAGTCGAAAGCGGCGCTGATAATACTATCTGGGTGTTGAATAATGTATCTGCTGATGTAATTGTCAACCTTGCTAGAAAAGTAAGGTGTACGTAAGTACCAAGGGTTGTTCAATGCGATATTGTCGAAGTGGTGTTTTCTTGCGTATTGATAACGAGCCATTCCTCGAACAGAATCTGGAAGTTCTTTCATGTCTGGAGTCTCAACAGGAATCGTTCCTTTTAAGAAAGCTCCGTAGAAAGTACCTGCGTAATCTATGGTGTCTTTCTCTTGGTAAGCAGTTACCTCTTTTGTCAAAACTTCTGTTTTGTTCGCGTAAGTTAAAGAGTCAATCTTTTTGTTCTTATATTCTTCTGAAAGTTCTTTCTGCTTCTTTCTTTGATCGACCATAAAGTTGATCAGACTTTGAAACCTTTCGCTTTCGATGGCACCTTCAATCTCAACTTTTGGCTCAACTTTTTTGTTCTTGTCTTTTTCAATGTTCGTGTTTAAGATGGTTACGTTAAAATCTTGGTCTTTACCAATAAGAAGGTCGTAATATTGATCTGAGTTGAAATAGATCATGTACACACCCTCTTTCAGAGCTTCTTTTTTCTCTCCTTTGCCGATGTTTGTAAAAAATCCAACACCTTTGTTGTTTAATACTGCTGTGTCTTTTGAATAAGTTTTCCCATTTAAGTAGAAACCGAGATACACAGAGTCGTTTTTCATCTCTGGGATCGTTACTTGAATTTTGTATGTTTTTGATTCACCGTTTGCTTTTTTGTCTTTTGCAGCAAATGCAGATGTGATCAATAATGTTGCGACAATGCTTAAAATTAATCTTTTCATATATATAACATTTTTCTTATTTCTTCAAATCCAATTGATCAGTTAGTCTGTATATTGTCTTATTCTGAATTTCGTGCTAAATTAGTCAAAAACGTTCGATTATAGAAATGGACTTGCTTTTTTTATATCGTCTGTGTTTTTGTTTTCAGCCAATCTCTATATTTAGTAGAAAGAAGAGGCCCTAATTTAGAGAATACCGTTTGGTGATAATTGTTTATCCATTCGATTTCTTTGTTCGTCAAAAGCTTTTTGTCGATGAGTGTTCTGTCGTATGGGAAGAGCGTCAGTGTTTCAAAACAGAGAAACTCTCCGAAATCGTCAGACTTGAAGCTCTTTTGTACGAGAATCATATTTTCTATTCTTATTCCGTATTCATTCGTACGATAGAGTCCTGGTTCGTTCGACAGAAGCATGCCTTCTTGTAGCTTCACGCCATTGTCGTTGGCCCGAATGTTTTGAGGACCTTCGTGCACGCAAAGAAAATGACCTATGCCATGACCTGCCCCATGTCCGTAGGTGAGACCTTCGTTCCAAAGGTATTGATGAGCCAATACATCCAATTGAGAACCTCTTGTTCCTTTCGGAAAATGAATCGAGGCCAAAGCAATGTGACCTTTTAATACATTGGTGTAATCGTGTTTTTGTTTTTCAGTTGGCGTTCCGAATGAAAAAGTACGGGTTATGTCTGTTGTTCCGTCAAAATAGTTGGCGCCGGAGTCGACCAAAAGCAGATTGTCATCTTTGATTTTAACGTTGCTTCCTTTCGTGGCCGAGTAATGCACAATGGCTCCGTGAGGACCATATCCGGCAATGGTTCCAAAACTTTCGCAGAAAAAGTCGGGTTGAGCAGCTCTGCGAGCTTTCAGTCTTTCTGCGAATTCCATTTCGGATATAAAGTTACCTTTCTTTACCTCTTTCTCTAATTCGCAGAAAGCTTCAGTAAGAGCTATGCCGTCTTTTATCATCGCGTTATGAACGCCATTCAGTTCAGTCTCGTTTTTAACTGCCTTCATCAGGATAACAGGTGAAGGACAGAAAACAACGGACTCTTTGTGTTGAATACTGTTGTAAAGCGAGTAGTTGGTTTTATCTTTGTCTATAAGGATTTTCATCCGAGCAGGAATCTCAGATAATACCTTATATATATTATGATATATATTATGGTATTCTATTATCGTAACGTTGCATTGTGAAAGTTCAGAAAAAGCCTTGTCTGTCAGTTTCTCTTTATTAGTAAAGAGGTAGGCAGAATCTTGAGAGATCAATGCAAAAGCAATGATGACGGGATTGTATTCGATATCCGAACTTCTAAGGTTGAATGTCCATGATATTTCGTCTAACGCGGAGAGTAGGAGAAGGTGGCATCTCTTTTTTGAAATCTCTAATCGGATCTCTTTCAGCTTATCTTGGATGCCTTTTCCTGTATATTTGTTTTCCAGAAGAAATGTCTCTGTCTTTGGCAGGGGAGGCAATTCAGCCCATTCATCGTTAATTAGTGAGACGTCAGTCTTTAAAGTTAAGTTTGCCGCTTCCAGTTTTTCCCTCATAGCTTCCACGTGAGAAATGGAAAACATCTCTCCGTCTATTCCTACGGTTGAACCAGATGTCACTTCAGAACAAATCCAATCAATAAAAGAAGGCGTTTCTGTTAAACTATCTTTGAAAAGTTCGATGCCAGTGCCTTTCAATTGTTCGGCAGCTTGCAGATAGTAGCGTGAATCCGTCCATAAACCAGCCTTGTTGCCAAGAACGACGACGGTTCCGGCAGAACCTGTGAAATCTGAAATCCATTCTCTGAGTTTCCAATGATCGGCCACATATTCACTTAAATGAGGGTCGGAAGAAGGTATGATATAGGCGGACAATTGATGCTTGTCCATCAAAAAACGTAATTCTTTGATTCTATCTATTATAATGTCAGACATAACTTTGACTTTGTTAACGTAGTTTACAAAGATAGATTCGACTAGGTTAATATGGACTTTAAAGAGATATAAAAGAATCTAAAAAATGATTTTTGAGAAAAACTTTTTGAAAATAATTGGCAATAGAAAAAGAATGTCTATTTTTGCACCGCAAAAGTAGTATAATTTTATAAACATAATAAATTATGATCGTAGTTCCAATTAAAGAAGGCGAAAACATAGAGAAAGCCTTGAAGAAATTTAAGAGAAAATTCGAAAAGACAGGTGTTGTGAAAGAGTTGAGAAGTCGTCAACAATTCGACAAACCATCAGTGTTGAAACGTAAACAGAAGAATCACGCTATCTACGTTCAACAATTACAACGTACAGAGGAGCAATAAAAACTTCTGTAGAAGCATTGCAAATACGAATCTTTTGCATAAATTAGTTGCAAATACTTATTGGCAATATGCTTCGTTATGTTAGTAGCAAAATTTCTGCAATATATAAAGTATGAGAAGATTTATTCTTCCCATACTTTTGTATCTTATCAGACTGATTTAAATCAGTTTAAGAGTTTTGTGGAAAGTCGTTCGAAAACGTTCGACCCAGCGAAAATAGATTCGTTGACGATAAGAGAGTGGGTGATTTCTTTGATGGAATCTGGCGACAATGCCAGTTCCGTAAACAGGAAGCTTTCTGCGCTTAAATCGTTTTACAAATTTTTGAAACAGCATGGCTATGTGACCCAAAACCCGATGAAGGGCATTGTAGCTCCGAAAAAGAGCAAGATGTTACCTAAATTTCTGAGGGAGGATGAAATGGACAAGCTGTTGGTTGATTTAGAAAGCCCGTTCAGTCGAGATTTTGAGGGCGTAAGGGATAAGCTGATAATAGAGATGTTCTATTCGTTAGGTATCCGTTTGTCCGAGCTAATTGGCATTAAAGATGAGAACGTAGATCTTGCGGCGAAAACCGTACTGATAACGGGAAAAAGGAATAAGCAGAGGCTCCTTCCTTTTGGAGAAAGATTGAGTACTTCTATCAAGGAATACAAAAAACTAAGGAACGAAGAGGTTCCTGATCGTTGTGGAAGCCTATTTGTAAAAGAAGATGGAAAAATCCTTTATCCTATGCTGGTCTACAGAATCGTCAATAAATATATAACGATGGTCAGTTCAATGACAAAGAGGAGTCCGCATGTACTGCGACACACCTTTGCCACGGTTATGTTAAATAACGGAGCAGAACTGAATGCAGTGAAGGAGCTTCTCGGCCATGCTAGTTTGGCAGCCACTGAAGTTTATACACATACAACATTCGAACAATTACAAAAGATTTATAAACAAGCCCATCCGAGGGCGTAAAAATGGGAGGAAAGACTATGGATATAAAGGTTAGAGCAATTCATTTTGATGCGACTGCTAAATTAGAGGAATTCATACAGAAGAGAGTAACTAAGTTGGAGCAATATTCAGATGTTATCACATCAGTAGATATTGCATTGACTGTTGTTAAACCAGAGTCTGCAGAGAATAAGGAAGTGATGTTGAAAGTTCTTGTTCCTAATGATGAATTAGTAGTAACTAAAGTTGCTGATTCATTTGAGGAATCGTTTGATAATGCGATGGAAGCGATGATTCGTGCGATCGTTAAATCAAAAGAAAAAGCAAGAAAGTAAAATTTTTCCACTAAAATGTTTGTGGGTAAAAAATAAATGTCTACATTTGCAAGCCGTTTCAAGGGAACTCTTTTGGAACGGCTTTTAAATGAAAAAGGAAACGCCTCTTTAGCTCAGTTGGCCAGAGCACGTGATTTGTAATCTCGGGGTCGTTGGTTCGAATCCGACAAGAGGCTCGAAAGAAAGAGAAGGAGTTCTTTAAACTTATTAGGAAGGGCGAATACCAGAGTGGCCAAATGGGGCAGACTGTAAATCTGCTGACTTATGTCTTCGGTGGTTCGAATCCATCTTCGCCCACTTAAGCCGAAAGGTTTAATGCGGAAGTAGCTCAGTCGATAGAGCATTAGCCTTCCAAGCTGAGGGTCGCGGGTTTGAATCCCGTCTTCCGCTCTTTTCGTTGCCTATGTAGCTCAGCGGTAGAGCACTTCCTTGGTAAGGAAGAGGTCACGGGTTCAAGTCCCGTCATCGGCTCTGCTAGTTGAGATAGATATTTAATAAAAGAATATACATTAATTATTAAAAATATTTTTAGTTATGGCTAAAGAACAATTCGACCGTTCCAAACCGCACGTTAATATCGGTACTATTGGTCACGTTGACCACGGTAAAACAACTTTGACAGCAGCTATCACAACTGTATTGGCAAAGAAAGGTCTTTCAGAAAAACGTTCATTCGATCAAATTGATAATGCTCCTGAAGAGAAAGAGCGTGGTATTACAATCAATACTTCACACGTAGAATATCAGACAGCTAATCGTCACTATGCACACGTTGACTGTCCAGGACACGCCGATTATGTAAAGAACATGGTAACTGGTGCTGCTCAGATGGATGGTGCAATCATCGTAGTTGCTGCAACTGATGGACCAATGCCTCAGACTCGTGAG
>JALNVE010000146.1 GCA_023227695.1 Paludibacteraceae bacterium | reverse complement strand
TTCGTATTTCCCGTCGCAATATTTGAATTTCAGATGTGCTGGCGAAAATTTGAAATGTTTTGTGCTTATTCCAATCTGAGCAGAGTGCGTATGTCCGCAGAGCGCCAGTTGTATATCTCTTTTTCCGGCAATGCTATCATCGAAAATGGTAGGATCATGCATGATTAAAATCTTATTAGGAACCTCTTTGACTGATTTTTCAGCCTTTTCTATGTCACATAGGTTCGGAAGGTTTTTGTGTTTCTTGCCGTCGCTGTATTCAACGCCTAGAAAAGCGATGCTGTCTTTATCCTTATGGACTATCTGAGCTTCGTTTTCTAGCAGAATGAATCCTAGTTTCCTGATGTTTTTTCGGATGTCAATGAGGTTCTGATCTCTTTTCTGTGGATCTCTCCATTTGAAGTAGGGCGCATAATCATGGTTTCCCATAACGGCTAAAGGATGGTCTTTTGTCTTAAGAGAATGGAAAAGCGAATCCCAATCTTCCGTCTCGCTTGCGAATGTATTGACCATATCGCCAGAAAAAACGATCAGATCAGCATTCTCTGCATTAATGGAGTCGAAAAGAGGCTTGACTCTATCTTGCGACAAAGAGAAATTCCCTAAGTGTATACCGCTCATCTGCACTATCTTATATCCGTCGAAAGCTTCTGGTAAGTTCTCTATCTCAACCGTGTATTCGTCTTTTCCGAAATTGAATTTTCCGAAATAGATAGAATACATGATGGTCAAGAAGGATATGATACCGACAAAATAGCCTGCATATTGAATCTTCCTCCATCTTTTTTTTGTAAGAAAAAAGACAATGTCGAAGTTGCAGAATATGAGTTTAGGAAGATATATGGCACCGAGTGAAGCTACAAAAATCATCAGTCTAAATCCTGTTTCTGGATTTATTATGATATTGAAGTTCAATAGGATAGACATCGTGACAATAGTAAAGTAGCTGCAAATGATCCAATGCAGCACACTTATTGATCTGCTCACCCTATGTCTCATAAACCTCAAGTAGAGGTATGTGTCAGGGATGATGATCAAAAATGCTATTAGAAAAAGTACGATGCCATATATCTGCATGCTTTATTGCTCCTTTTTGTTGAGTAGAACCACGTTTTCCACATGTTGAGTGTGTGGGAACATATCTACTGGTTGAACTGCCATTACTTGATACTTCTGGTCCAACAAATTGAGGTCTCTTGCCTGTGTGGCAGGATTGCAGCTTACGTAGACGATTCTCTTAGGCTCAGCGCGTAAGATGGTCTCTACTACATCTGGATGCATACCGTCTCTAGGTGGGTCGGTAATGATGACGTCAGGACGACCATGTTGCTGGATGAATTCGTCAGTCAAAATTTCTTTCATGTCTCCCGCGTAGAAGATCGTGTTGTCGATTTTGTTTGTCTCCGCATTGACCTTTGCATCTTCGATGGCCTCTGGCACATATTCGATTCCAACCACCTTCTTTGCCATTTTAGAAACGAAACAAGCTATGGTTCCTGTTCCAGTGTAAAGGTCGTAAACCAACTCATTACCTGTCAAACCTGCAAAGTTACGTGCAACTTTATAAAGCTCGTAAGCTTGTGTGCTGTTGGTCTGATAGAACGATTTCGGACCGATCTTGAACTTCAAGCCTTCCATCTCCTCATAGATGTAGTCGCGGCCTTTGTATGTGATGGTCTCCAAATCGGTGATTATGTCATTGCACTTCTCGTTGATGATGTAGAGCAGGGAAGTGATCTGAGGGAACTTCTCTGCAACGTGACTTAAAAGTTTCTCGATGTTCTCTTGATCATTATTGAAGAAGACTATGATGACCATGATTTCGCCCGTGCTTGCTGTGCGGATAATGATGTTTCTTAAAAGACCCTCTCTGTTACGGATGTCGTAGAATGACATGTCATTATCGATGGCAAATTTCTTTATCTCGTTACGTATTTCGTTGGATATGTTATCCTGAAGGTAACACTCTTCGATATCGAGCACTTTGTCGAACATTCCTGGAATATGGAATCCGAGCGCATTTCTGTTGTCAAATGTTTCGCCAGATTTGATGGCTTCTTCTGTCAACCATTTTTTGTTGGAAAAGGTGAATTCCAATTTGTTACGATAGTAAGTGGTCTTTTTCGAACCAAGAATCGGACTGATCTCAGGAAGTTCCACTTTGCCGATACGCGTTAGATTGTTGAGTACTTGGTTTTCTTTGTACTTAAGCTGTTCCTCGTATGGTAAAATCTGCCATTTGCAGCCTCCGCACACGCCATAGTGCTTACAGAAAGCTTCGCATCTTTTGTCAGAATATTTGTGGATGTTGACCACACGACCCTCCATGTAGCTGTTTTTCTTGCGGGTGATTTGTAAGTCTACAACATCACCAGGCACTACATATTGGGTGAAAATCACCATATTGTCTTGCTTTGCAATGGCCTTTCCTTCTGCGGCAACGTCTGTTATTTCGATATTCTCTATCAAAGGCAGTGGTTTGTTCTTCCTCGACATTTTTTTCTTGTTTTATGTTTGTGGTTCTACAAAGATTGTATAACCGTTATAATCTATTAGTTATTGTGTTTGCAAAAGTACTGAAAATCTATGAAACATAACTAAGAAAGAAGGCTGTAGATTCGCTTCTCAAATGTGAAAAAAGACGAATCTGCAGCCTCTATTTTTTTTTAAGAATATTTGTTTATTTGAGACGAACATCTCCTTTTACAATGGAAGCGGCATAAAAGTATCCTAAAGCTTTGCCTTGGGGCTTGATGTTTGATCTTACGTTAGCTGGACTGCCGAACATGGGGTCATTGCCACTGCTGTTTTGTACATCCTGTACAAAGTTTGCATACTCTTCTGATATCCTGTAAATATAAAGAGTCAGCAGTTGGTCATGAAACAGTTTCTCATCAGATTTTGATGTGTCTAAAATACAAACCCATTCGGGAAATACGTTTCCGTCGTATAACTCTTCCATCTCTTTCCCATTGATATACATACCTGACAATCCTTCGAAATTGTAAACGGAATATTCAGACAAAGAGTCGGTTACTATTCTTCCGTCGAGTGCTACCTTGGAGAGGTAATATACGTCTCCTTTTAAAGATTGGAAATATGGACAAACTTTGTAGATGTTGTCTATTTCCTGTCCGTTAAATGAAAAAGGACAAACTACGATGTTGTCAATGTTTCCTGGTGGTTGCAAAAGAGTCTCTTGAGCGTAGTATTCCTTTGTTTCTCCGTTGTCGTTGAATTTAACCGAAAGAGTGTAGGTGTGTCCCACTTCGCCCTTCACGGTGTCTATTGTTTCGTAAACACCCGGTGCTATTTCTTGATATTCAATAGTGTCCGACCAATTGTCCAAAACAAAAACCTCTGCGTTCTGGACCATTTCAGGATTACCTGGCTTGTAAAAGTCCGCACTTTTACTGATGATTACTTGATGTTTGATCTCTTCATCAGTGATGGAACCATAGATGCCGATCATTCTGTCACCCTCTTCTATGTCGATCTCCATCTCTTCTTTACATGAAAAAAGAGAAAAAAGGGTCAATAGTAATATGCTATTTCTTTTTATATTCATTTTTATTAGAATTTGAAATTATAAGATACAGATGGAACAAATGTGAATAGATACAATCTTTCTGTCTTAATCATGTTATTCTCGTCTGGCGAGAACATAACAGCCCACGTGTTGTGGTTTCCATAAGCGTTATATAGAGAGAAGTTCCATTCTCCTTCCCATTTTTTCCATTTCTTTGGCTTTGTCTTTAAAGTAGCAGAAAGGTCGAGTCTATGATAAGAAGGGTAACGGCTTTTGTTTCTGTAACCTGTGTAGACTGCATAAGGGGTGTTGTCTATCGTATATTTTCCGAATGGGTAAGTGACAGGTTGGCCTGAGTTGAATATCCAGTTGGCTGAAATGCTGAAACGTTTGGTCCAATCGAAACTTAAAACACAAACGAAGTTGTGAGGACGGTCGTAAGGTGAAAGGTATTCCTCACCGAAGTTGATTCCTTCTATTGTACGATAGGTGCGTGAGTAGGTGTATGATACCCAGCCTGTAACTTTTCCTACATTTTTACGTACAAGGAATTCAGCGCCATATGCACGTCCTTTTCCGCTACGGATATCTCCATCTATTTCTGCATTTCCGAAAAGGTTTGCGTGATCTTTGAAGTCAATCAGATTCTTCATGCTTTTATAATAAACTTCGACAGAAGTCTCTACTTTGTTGTCAAAGAAGTTGCGGAAATAGCCAATCACCCATTGGTCGCATTTTTGAGGCTTGATGTTTGGATTGGAGGGGATCCATAAGTCGAATGGCAAGCCTCCTGTTGAGTTGGACGCAATCTGTGCATATTGGACTGTGCGTGAGTAGGATGCTTTGATGGACGAGGCAGCATCGAGCTTATACAATGCTCCAATTCTTGGCTCAGGATTGAATTTTGTGTTGAATATTTCGTTTTTTCCGTATTCAGTTGAGTCTATTTTTCTGTATTGATCATCGAAATGATATACTTTTTCTGATCCGATGTTTTGAAACATAGATAACCTGAGACCGTATTTTAGTGTGAGTCTTTTTGTTATGTTCTGTTCATGAGAGAAGTATAAAGCATAATCTAACGCTTTTCTATATCCGAATGTGGAGTCGTCGAAAACTTTGACATCATCTCTTCCTTTGTCTTCAGTATCTCCAATGTTGAATCTGTGGTAAGTTCCTGATATTCCGAAACGGGATGTGTTTTTTTGACTCCATATTTTTGTCATGTCATATCGGAGATTCCAGTCTTTTACATCCGATTTGAATTCTGTTTCGAACGGTTTCATCTCTATTGCTCTTATGTTATAATAAGATGTGCCGTTAATTTCCAGATTGGAGTAGAGGTTCTTGTTGAAGATGTGTTTCCATTTTGTAGAGAGACTCATGTTGCCGAATCCGAATCCGGCAAGTTCGTCCATTCCGAAGTTGTCTTTCCCGAGATAGCTAGAGATGTAGATCCTGTTGTTGTCGTTGATTTTATGTGTAATCTTTGCATTAAGATCGTAGAAATAGAGATAAGTATCTTCGAAATCATCACCTCCCAGTGGAAGAAATAGATCAGCGTAGGTTCTTCTTCCTGCAACCATGACCGTGGTTTTTTCGTGAAAGAGGGGTGCCTCTAACATGAGTCTGCTGGAGATTAGTCCGATACCTCCGTTTCCTGATATTTTTTTAGGCGTGTTCTCTCTTGTCTGAATGTCCAAGACGGATGATAATCTGCCTCCGTATGTTGCAGGTATATCACCTTTTATAAGTGTTGCATCGCTAATGGCATCGTTGTTGAATACGGAGAAAAATCCCATCATGTGCGACGGATTGTAGATGATGGCATCGTCCAGCATAATCAAGTTTTGGTCTGTGCCTCCTCCTCGGACACTGAAGTTGGACGATCCTTCGGATGCAGACTGAACTCCGGGAAGAAGCTGAATGGCCTTCACCACGTCGACTTCACCCATAAGAGCGGGAATTTTCTTGATGGTTACCGTATGCAGTTTTTGCGCACTCATAAGGGCTTCGCTGATGTTGGCGTCAGGCTTTCTGCCTGTTACGATAACCTCTTCAAGTTCCTGATTGTCTGGTTCCATTGTAAGGTTGAGAACTACTGGCTTAGAATTTTTGATTTCGACCTTTTCTTTGATTGTTTTGTATCCGATGTAGGAGATGGTCAGATTGTATTTTCCATTTCCTAATTTGATCTTGTATTTTCCATTTTCATCTGTTGCAGCTCCGCCTTTAATCTCTTCAACATAGACAGAAACTCCAATTAGATTTTCTTTTGTTTCTCCGTCTTTTATGGTTCCGCTAATAGAACTTTGAACATTCTCTTCAGCTTGCGCTATAGCACTGATTGTAAAGAAAATAAATGCTAGGAGAATCCTGATTTTTTCCATTTTAGTTTTTGTTTGTTTATTCACATTCTCATTTTATTGCTGTTTCGATTTTATCGTTAGATTGTTAGAGATGAAATTTTGAAACATTTTACAGATTTAGTGAGAAAGATAGCGAGCTATCTGACCAATAATATTGTTTAAAATGACCAAAAAGGCAATCGAAGAATCAATGAAACTACAATTTGGTTTTTATGCATAAATAGTTTGTAGAAAAAAGAAAACAGCATTTTAGATTTACAAAGTTACATCTCTCTTTTTAATGGGCAAATTAATTGTATGGGTAATAAAAGTTGTTTATGTTTATTAAATCTTTTTTCTTCTTGTTTTTCAAACAATTAATAAAAATTCAAACGATAGCAAAAATTTATTATTTGTTATTTTTGTGAATTTTTAATAATTAAATGATGTTTTGTACTTTTCTGGAATACAAAAAAATCCGCCATGAGAAATCTTCATGACGGATTTTTTTTCTTTGTACAATTCTAATTACTTGTTCTCTTTGATAAGCTTAGAAGTGTAAAGTTTCTTTCCTACGCGAACTACGATTGTGTATTGTCCTGCGCTCAACTCAGCCGTGTTAGTAGTGTAAGTGTAGTCGCCAGCCTCAAGTTTCTCGTTAACGACATTCTTAACGATTTTACCATTAAGATCCATCAACTCAATGTCGATTCTTGCATTCTTTGTAAGAGAGAATGAAGTGGTCAACTCTGTGCTGAATGGGTTAGGAGATACACTGTATTCGAAGTTTTCGATAACAGGCTCGCTGTCTTTCTCGGTAATAGATCTCAACTTACCGGTGAAGTACATTGGAGTCTCGTAGAATGCCTCAGATGTCTTGTTGTTGCAAGCGCAGTTGCAGTCAGTCTTGATGTCGCTCTCAAGAACGATCAAAACAGGGTAACGTACGCCTTCGGCAAAGTATTGGTAACGTACAGTATGAATCTCATACTTTGATTTACCTACCTCTTGAGTATATGTTTTCTCGACTTTGATACGAAGAGTGTTGTAATATACGTTTCCATCTGGCAACATCAAAGTTCCCCAAGCATCAGCGCTTGTGAAGTAGTTGCCGTCAATTGGGTATTCGTTATTTCCGCTCTTGTATGTACCGATCATTGCTCCCCCAATGATGTCACCGTAAGAGAAAGGGAACTTCAAATCAACGATTGGTTCTTCAAAAGAGATTTTTGTGTTCTTAGACTCCAAACCGAAGTATTTCTTCTGCGTTTTGCTGATTTCGAAATAAGTGTTCTTTGAACCGCCTTCGTCACAAACCAAAGCCAAGTCTGATTTGTTTGCAGCCACACCGTTCTCAGCTTGATTGATATACATCTTGCTGTTAATCTCTTTTGCATTTGAGTAATCCCATACTTGATTAGCTCCGCCTGCAGTAGATTCTTTATATTCGATTTGTTTCAAATGTCTGTAATCTCCAGCACGCAATGCATTGTTCTTGTATGTGATGACGTTTTGCGCAAAGCATCCTGCAGTGAGGAGCAAGGCAACTGTAAGTGTAAATATTTTTTTCATTTTTATCGTGTTTAAGATGTTTCTTAATTAATTGGCTATAATTGTGGTAAAGATATATATAATTATTGAAAATAAGAAATAGGGGGCATCTATAATCGTTGATGTATGTTGCTAATTAAAGAAAAATAATTGAAAAAAATATGAAAAGTAATTTGAACGAAGTTGGTACTTAGGAATCAAGCGGAAAAATCTACAGACAGTTTTTGACCAATAATTAACACGAATTTCTTAGCGGACGTTCCCCTCCACTGGGTGACCGTCCTATATATATTTCATTTCTTTTCAAGGCAAGGAAAAAACAAACCTCAGTCAATCAGAAAGGTGGAGTAAACGTGCCAATATGGGGTCAGTAGAAATTTAGTGGGGAAAGAAATATCATAAAAAACCAAGTATCAACGTTTCTATACCATGGAAACAAAACAACTAATAGCGTTGGCAGAAGTAGTACTGCCAACCGAGATAC
>JALNVE010000145.1 GCA_023227695.1 Paludibacteraceae bacterium | reverse complement strand
TTATGGATTATGTTAAAGCGTCAGAAAACTGGTGGTATGTTGTGCGTTATAAGTATTATTGGTTTACAGACGTGATAGTACATCCCAAATCTTTTGATTTCTTTAGTCATCCTGTTATCAGACGTATTTTGAAATCACAAAAGCGTTTTAAGGTCAATAGAAGTCACCTTGGACGGTTTAATGATGATTACATCTATAAAGGACTTGTATATGTTTCCTTATATAAGGATGCAGTAAAAGAAGTTTTGAATTATCTAAAAAAGGACTCTGGCTTTTTACGATCTTTGCGATACTGTTTGATTCCAGAGGAGTTCTTTTTCCAAACAATATTGTTGAATTCTCCCCTAAAAAATAGTATTGAGAATGAAAATTTGCGTTACATGGATTGGGGCTTCAGAAACGGGATCTCTCCTTGCGTGCTGGATGAATCGGATTATAATGCCATTGTGGAATCTGGTAAATTGATTATTCGAAAAGTGTCGGATTCATCACGTGTATTATTGGAAATGCTAGAGGGAAGGGAACAAAATGGCAATTCTTAAGTCTTTGTTTTATTCAAGTAAACTTCATTTGCCGAAAGGTAAGTTGGACATACGATCCAACGTGAGTTTCTATTGCCATAAGTCTGCAAAGATTGAGTTTGGTGAGAAGGGCAAATTGATATTAAATGCGGAGTGGTTTAAGGGTGGAAGTAAGCGTTATCGGACTATCTTTTATATGGGAGAAAATGCCCATCTGATTTGCGATAGTGAGTTCAGCTTGTATCAAGGTGCTTCAATTTATATTGGCGATGGTGCCACTTTGGTGTTAAAAGGCTCAAAGGGGTTCATCAATACAAACTCTACGATTAATTGTTTCTCCTATATTGAAATAGGAGATGATTGTGGATTGGGTGATTGTATTACCATCGCAGACTCTGATAGTCATAGTATTGGTGGAAAGAATCCAGTAGCTCCAATAGTTATTGGAAATCATGTCTGGATTGCTCGTAATGCTGTGATTACAAAAGGTGTAAAGATAGGAGATGAGTCTGTGGTAGCAGCAGGTGCTGTTGTAATTAATGATGTTCCATCTCATTGTTTAATAGGTGGCGTTCCTGCAAAAATTCTACGAGAGAATATTAATTGGAAATAAGTTCTATGATACAAAAAATAATTCATAAATATCATAAATATCGTGATCTGCAAACTAATACAGAGCAGCAAATAAGAGAAAATAAGGGAAGACAGATTCGTTTTTATAACTTTTGGAAACAATCTTATGAATCAATGTATTGGAAACGTTGGTTTGATGCTCATCCTGAAATATTGAAAAATAGCCCAAAAGTATCTGTTGGAATGTTTTCTGTGTTTGGAGATAGACTTATTATTGATAAGGTAGCTTGTGATGTTAATATATTCTATTCTGCAGAGAATCTTAAAAATAACTCATTTAATCAATATGCTGATTTTTGTTTAGCAAATCAGCATATTGGATTATCTATGGGGTTTGAATATTTTGATAATGAACGTTATGTGCGATTTCCGAATTGGATGGATGTCTTTTTCTTAAAAAAAGATGACATTAAATCAGTTTGCAAAACTCTTTGTTATCCGAATATAAAAGAGAAAAACCGATTTGCTGCATGTGTTTGTAGTCATGACAATACAATTGGATTCCCTTTGCTACGTGAGAATATTATTCAATCATTTTCTTCAATTTCAAAAGTTTCTTGCCCTGGTAAATTTAGGCATAACGATGATACTTTACTAAAAGATTTCAATGATGATAAAATGGAATATTTGAAACGTTTTTATTTCAATATATGTCCTGAAAATTCTAATGCAATGGGTTATGTAACAGAGAAATTGTTTCATTGTATAAGTGCAGGTTGCATTCCTATTTATTGGGGTAGTTATAATAATCCAGAGCCAGATGTTTTAAATAAAGATGCAATCATATTTTGGTCGTCAGATGAGCAGAAAAATAAGGCGAGTTTAAAGCTGATTTCAGATTTGTATGAATCTCCTAAGTTAATGAATGATTTTCTTTCACAGCCACGGTTGTTACCTACAGCAGAAGAGTATATTTATAATCAAATGGACTTAATCGAAAAATGTGTATCATCTCTGATGAAAAGGAAAGATTAATTATTTATGAGAAAAAAAAAGTTTGTTTTGTTATTAACAGCTTGTATAAGTCCTAAAGGAATGAGTTATACAGTTCTTCAAGATCCTGTTCAAAGAAAGAATCAGTATGAATCTATGATTGATTATTATTTAGAAACTACATCTTATAAAATAGTTTTTTGTAATAATTCTGGTGATGATATAAATGAATGGGGGAAAAAAAATCCTAAGAGATTAGAGGTCCTATCATTTGCAGGAAATGAATATGATAAGAGTTTAGGAAAAGGATACGGAGAATTAAATATAATAAGATATGCATTTGAACATAGCGATTTTATCAAGAAATGCGTCTTTGTTATAAAAATTACAGGTCGATTGAAGGTTCAAAATTTACAAAAATTGATTGGTTTGACAGATTTTGTATTATTTTACCCTTATTGGAAAGTTTATGTTTTAAATTATAATGCTGAGCATTATTCAGATTCAAGATGTTTTGTCGCAAATAAATCGTTTTTTTATAGTTTTATTCAGAAAAATTTAATAAATGATTCTGTTGGTTACTATTTTGAATGTCAGTTATTTGATGAAATTATCTCAAAACAAGATCAATATTTTATTTCGGAATTTTGTTATCCTTTATATTGGTTAATATCAGGGATGTCCGGTTCTACAGGAACTAATTATATTGTAAAAAATTTGAATTTGTATGGAAAATTGCAGGAGTTGATATTCTTTTGTGAATTAAAAAAGAATCAAGTAAAATCATATAATAAGTTATTATGTATATGGATACTAATAGTCTTATTCTTTTTTAGAATTATAAAATTTATAGTAAGAGTTTTTCATGTGTAGTGTTTTTGTAATTATTGTGACATACAATGGTCTTCGATGGTATGATCGTTGTTTGGGTAGCTTGATAGAATCAGAAATGCTAGTGCAGATTGTTGTCATTGATAATGCTTCTAAAGATGAAACTGTAGCTTATATAAAAGAACAATTTCCAGAAATACATTTAATAGAATCTCAAGAGAATCTTGGCTTTGCCAAGGCCAATAACATTGGTATGCGTTATGCCTTGGATCATGGTGCCGATTATGTTTTTCTTCTGAATCAGGATGCTTGGATTAATGAGAAAAATACTATTTCAGAATTGGTACGTATCTCAAAAGAGAATCCTCAGTATTACATTCTGGCCCCATTACAACAGTATGCTGTTAGTGGCCGGATAGAGAGGGAGACGCTTTATCATTTTTATGATGACGCAATCTCCGGGAATGATTACTTGTCTGATGTTTATCTCCATCAAGTAAAAGATGATTATGAATCGTCATACGCTTGTGCTGCCTGTTGGTTGTTGCCTATAGAAACAGTCAAACGTATAGGTGGTTTTGACCCTCTATTACATCATTATGGAGAGGATGATAATTATATTCAACGAGTAAAGTATCATGGAGGTCAATTAGCTATTTGTCCTAAAGTATCAATGTCGCATGATATAGAAAATAGATCGAAAGAATATAGAGATTCCTATCTTGATTGGAAAAAATATATGCTGATTAATTTGGCTAATATTAATTATAATTTTGATGTTAAATCAATACTTAGAAGTAGATTAAATACTATTATAATTCAATTTCTTCGTTTGAATAAAAAATTGCTCAAGAAATCAATGCCAGAGTATAAGTTTATAAAACAGATGGCAGATAAAATAGAACAAAGCCGTCAACAAAATAAAAAACTTGGTCCCAATTGGTTATGAATTACGACTTCTCCATCATAATACCTCATTACAACGATGAGCAGAATCTACGAAGGTGTTTGTCTTCTATACCTCAGCGAGATGATCTTCAGATTATCGTGGTAGATGATAATAGTGACCCAACAAAAGTAGATTATGATCACTTCCCAGGTATGGAAGATCCCCGTGTTTCTGTTATCTTTTCTAAAGGTAAAGAGGGCAAAGGTCCTGGTTTCGCCCGTAATAAAGGGATGGAGATGGCAGTTGGTAAATGGATTCTGTTTTCTGATTCTGATGATTATTTTACTCCAGAGTTAAATGAAGCTTTGGATCTGTATAAAGATGATGATTCTGATATTGTCTTTTTCAAAGCTAATAAGCAGAGTGAAGAGGGTATTGTTTCTGCATACGCTATGGTGAATGATGCGATAGATGAGTCTAGGTGTTTAGGTGTCGGAGATGCTATTACTTATGGAGTACCTTGCCCATGGGGCAAATTGATAAAAAGGGAATTTCTTTTAAAGAATAAAATTCGATATCAGCAGATTATAGGGGGAGATGATATTTTGTTTTCTGTAAAGATGACCATCGCATTGAAAAAATATATATTGTCAGACCTTCCCATTTGCTGTATAGTTGATAGAGCAGGTTCCTTGACACGGAATAACCAATGGCAGATTTTTTATTCGTATGTGGGAGCTTGTTGTGATGCATACAAATTGATGAAACCGTTGGCAAAGGAAAAGATAGCGAGTTTGTGGACCTCTGCTTGGTGGGGTTTTCTTTGGGCAGAGAATAAATGCCGAGCATTGATGGCAATTCCTCTGATTTTTGGAGCAATGGGTTTTATATCTGCTTTGAGATGTTTAAAGAAAGGTCTGAAAGTTGGTGCGTGGGATTGGAAAAATAGAGAGAAATAATGGATAACGTTATATTAGAAAAGAGTTACTGCAATCAGTCTAAAATATTCAGCGGTGACTCCGATTATGAGAAGAGATTGACTGCATCATGGTTTGATGAAACTACTGCCGATTTTTGGTTACATAATCGCATGTATGAAGCAGTAGATTGTTTGAAACACGATACCTCTGCAAGTTGGGTTACTGTAGGTGATGGTCGTTGGGGATTGGACTCTATACGAATAAAGAAACGAGGATTTCAAAATGTATTGCCAACAGATATTTGTGAGACTTTGTTGTTAGAGTCAAAACAAAAAGGTTTGATAGATGATTATAGTGTGGAGAATGCCGAAAAACTGAGCTTTGCGGATGAATCTTTTGATTATGTTTTTTGTAAAGAGTCGTACCATCATTTTCCTCGACCTTATATGGCGTTGTATGAAATGCTGCGGGTTTCATCTAAGGCTGTTTTTTTAGTAGAACCAAATGATGATCCTCTTGTGGCTACAGTCAATGTGAAAAATTTTTTAAAATATAAGTTAAAGGCTTTTTTGTCAAGAAATGGATTTGGACACTTTCAGTTATTTTATTTAAAGAATAAATTTCAAAATTATGATTATGAGAGTAGTGGGAATTATGTGTATTCTTTGTCATTAAGAGAGATGCAGAAAATGGCGCAAGGACTAAATTTTTCTACTATTGTCTATAAAGGATACAATACTCATTATATAAAAGGTTGTGAATTTGAACTTGCAGATGAGAATAAATCTAAGATATTTAAGGAAATAAAAGATACTATTTCCTTTCAAGATAAGAGGTGTCATTTGGGATTATCTGTTTATTCTGGTATTATGATTGGAATTTATAAAGAAGAAATAGATTTAAGGTCTAAATTTGAATTTGAAAAGCGAGGTTGGAGTGTGTTGAATTTGCCTAAAAATCCCTATTTATGAAAAGTCCAGTTTTGTTGATTGTATTTAACCGTTTAGATAAAGTAATTAAGGTTTTTGAGTCTATTAAACAATACGAACCACAACAATTATTTATTGCTTCAGATGGGTGGAGAGATACTGTTCCTGATGAAAAGGAGAAATGTTTAGAAATTAGAAATTGGATAGTTTCTCATGTTGATTGGAAGTGTGAAGTTAAGACTTTATATCAATCAAAAAATTTAGGATGCGGATTAGGTCCTGCAACTGCTATATCATGGTTTTTTAATAATGTAGATGCTGGTATTATTTTAGAGGATGATTGTATTCCTCATCAAGATTTCTTTGAATATGCTTCTGTTTTATTGAATCGATATGCAAAAAATGAAGATGTGTTGGCCATTAACAGTTCCAATTTTCAAAATAAAAAGATAGGAGATGGTTCTTATTATTTTTCCATGCAAAATGGTCCGTTTTGTGCTTGGGCAACATGGAAAAGGGCTTGGACTCTTTTTGATTATACTTTGAATAGGTATTCAAAAAAATGTATAAAAAAATCCATGAAATATTATGGCACCACAAAAAGGGAACGTTTGTGGTGGTTGGACATTTATGATGGGGTTAAAAACAATCGATATAATGGATCTTCTTGGGATTATCAGTTCATATTTGCAATATGGGCTGCGAGGGGGAAGACTATTGTGCCCAATGAAAATTTATCTTCAAATATTGGATTTGGACCAGACGCCACTCATACCAAAGATCCTAATTCTGTAACAGCAAATGTACCTATGAAAGGTATAATACCATTAATTTATCCTAAAAAAGAGACCATAAGTAGAGAAGCTGACTTATATTATCATGATTATTATTATGACAAATGGGTGGACCATGTATCTTTATATAAACATATAAAAAGAAGTATTAAAAAGTTGATAAAAAAGATATATGCGTAATCTTCTTCAAAAGATTTTGGTTTGGATATTTCCTCAATTGGCAATGTTGAGAAGTAAAGAGTATGACTTCACAAAACTTCGTTCATGGCACAATCGTGTCAAGTTGGGAAAGAATGTCAAAATCACTACAGTCTCTATTATGTCTGATGTGGAGTTAGGCGATTATTCTTATATTAATGATAATTCTGTAATAACCAACACAAAAATCGGAAAGTTTTGTTCTATTGGACCTAATTTCTTTTGTGGTTGGGGTGTGCATCCTACCAATGGAATCAGTACTTCTCCTATGTTTTACTCTTCTAATGCTTTGAATAGTATTAGCTTTAATATGAAGATTGATGAACATCCTATGATCACAATTGGTAATGATGTCTTTATCGGTGCAAATGTTACTGTATTGGAGGGTGTGAAAATAGGCGATGGCGCTGTGATAGGAGCAGGTGCCGTTGTATCTAAGGATATTCCACCATACGCTATTGCTGTTGGTTCACCTATACAGATTATTCGATATCGTTTTTCTGAAAGACAGATTGAAAAATTTCAGCACATTGAGTGGTGGAAGTTTGATAAGGAAAAATTGAAGGATATTGAACAGATGTTTTTTGATGTAGATGCCTTTCTAGAGAAATATGATGTCAAAGATTAAAGATATATGAAGCTCTCCATTATTACAATCAATCGAAATAATCTGGATGGTCTGCGCAAAACAGTTGAGAGTGTCTTGTCTCAGACTTGGAAAGAGTTTGAATATATTGTGATTGATGGAGCCAGTATCGATGGAAGTGCGGAATATTTGACATCAAAGTCAAATCACTTTACCTATTGGGTAAGTGAACTGGATAAAGGAATTTATAACGCCATGAATAAGGGCATTCTAAAAGCCCATGGCGATTATCTATTCTTTTTGAATAGTGGTGATTATTTGGTGAATAAGTCTGTACTGGAAACGGTTAGTCCGATGTTGTGTGATGCTGATATTATTCAAGGAAGTGAATACAGAGGTTTTGTCTCTCCTGAAACGTTAACTCGTGGATATGCCCATTCTGATATTAGTTTCTTAGAGGTTTATAAAGGTCTTTTTCTACATCAGGCAAGCTTTTTCCGTAGGTCCTTGTTTGAGGAGTATGGCTTATATGACGAAAGTTATGCAGTTAATGGTGATACAGCTTTTTATTTGAAAACATTGGGATATGGTAATGCTTCTTTTAAATATATTGATGTGCCTGTATCTATATTTGTATTAGGTGGTATCAGTGATGTGGAACTAAATGAGAAGGCAAAAAAGATACGCGCAGAAGAGGATGCTCACTATTTAAATGAATTTTCTTTTCGTTTGAGGTCTTTTTGTGAAG
>JALNVE010000144.1 GCA_023227695.1 Paludibacteraceae bacterium | reverse complement strand
CTCTTACTACCGCAAGCTTAAAGCTCATCGGGTAGTCTTTTTGTGAACGTCTAACGTACTGTCTTTCTTTTCCTTTCATATTCGTTACTTTTTTGTTGTAACGCTATTTCAGGACGTGACAGGTTAACAAAAAAGCAGGCTGCATCATAAAGTGCAGCCTGCTTTTTTATAGTGGACTTTCCTTAGAACTGAACGGAAAGTAAGATTTCGTGAGTGTTAGAAGGAAGATTGTTGCACTTTCCTAAATTGAGGTCGTATATGTAACCGAAACGGAAATTGCTGATTTCAATTCCGGCAGTCAATGCCATCATTGACATGTCGAACGGATTTGAGAGGTCTGGTCTCCATGTAACGCCACCCCAAACAAGTCTCTTATAGAATGCCATCACATTGGCCTCCATAACGTTTGTTTCGTGCTTGTGCATGTAAACGAGTGCCGGAGCAATGTCGAAGCTCTGGCATAGAGGGAAAAAGCCTCTGGCGTAAGCGTAATAGTGTCTGCCAGCCTTGTAGGTTGTAGACTCCTCGTTCAAGATGTGAGTGCATGACAAACCGAGCATCCATCTCATGTTGGTCAACTCAATACCGAAATTCATATCAGGAGTGATCTCAGTCTCTTTCTCGTTGGTGAAGGTTTCCATGTTGTACTCGGCTTCATCTCTGATTGTGTTGACTGCAGGGTTAAAATAACCGAAGTTGGCACCTCCAGAAAGACCTAATGCCAAAATGTATTTGTCTGTCAAGTCTAAGTGGAAAGAGTAGGCGAGCTGCGCATTGGTTGTGCTGTGACCTACACCTAATTTGTCGTAGTACACCGAAATTCCGGCGCCTGATTTAAGCTTTTCGCAATAACCTGTTACATTCAGCAACCCTGTTTTGGGGCTGTTGTCAACTCCTGCCCATTGTAGACGACCTAAAAGGAACGCATCGAATTTGTCATTGTTTCCTATTCCAGCAGGGTTGATGTTTATTCTTGAAAAGAATTGTTGTGACACCATCAAGTCCTGTTGAGCGTTGACCATCAAGGCGCATCCTAAAATCAGAAATGCCGTTAATAAAAATTTTCTGGCTCTTATATTGTTCATTTTCTATTATAGTCTAAAAATGTTATACATATTGTTTCCCGTCATAGATCAGTCCATCCTTTGTATTTCTACTCGACGGTTTTTCTGATGTTCGGCCTCTTTCTCCGCATTCTTGATGACAGGTTTGTATTCTCCTAACCCCATGATATAAAGTCTGCTCTTTGAAATTCCTTTGTTGATCAGAATGGATTGGATCTTCTTAGCACGTTTGATTGACAATGCGTCGTTATATTCAAATGTGCCTCGTTCGTCCGTATGTCCTACGATAAGGAAACTACTCTTAGGATAGAAGTGGATGAAGTCTAACAGAACTTCGATGTCTTTTGCATAATCTCCATTCAGAATATCCTTGTCGTAGTCGAAGTAGAATATACGTTTGTCTGTTGTTGCAATTACATTTTTAGAAGCTCTAATTACGGAATCAGGATTCTCTTGAAGAGCCTCTTCCAAAGTCTTTACGGCAACTTTCTTGTTGGCAAGGTTGTCTTTGCCATTATTCTTTGATGTATCAGCTAAAAGAGCTAGGATCTTATCGTTCTCTGTCTTCTTGGTGTCATCTATGCCAATGATTACATCATTTTCTGTAATAGAACCATTGTTTACGTTTACACCTCCAGTAGGAAGTAGAGTAGGGTTGGCTACGTTATTACCGATTGTTCCATTCACACCGTTGATATTGTTGCCGTTGCTTCCGTCACTATTGCCATTTGTGTTGGCCGCCAATAAAGAATCGGCGTTTTGTTTGTTGTTAGCCAAAGCCGCAGAATCGGTTAATGCAGGTTCTTTTAATTTGTCATTAACGGCTAACTCAGGTTCTTGAAGTTCATCATCGAGAACATTTGCAAGTAGAACAGGTCTGCCTCCTCTCTCAGGATTGTAGAAGTAAACGTCGTACTTTGCACTGTCAGGCTGTGAATTTGCAGTCCTTCTGTTGGAAGCAAATGTCATTTTTCCGTCTTCTCTAATGAATGGAAAATCTTCGTCAGCATTTGAGTTGATGTCTCTTCCCATTTTGTGAGGATAACTCCATTCTCCGTCTTCAGTCTTTTCTACGTACCAAATGTCTAGGCCATCTGAATTGCCTAGGTTAGAAGCGAAATAAAGAGTATTTCCGTCATCACTGATGGATGGGTTTAATATCACGATGGAATCTTTCGGCATGTATCTCCAGTTTCCGTACGCTAGAACAGAACCGCGGTATTTGTCGCGTGTTACCTCACTACCTTTAATGATTACAGGATTGCCATAACTCCATTTGCCGTTTGGCTTTTTCTCGGAAAAGAATAACTTACCTGATTTGGAGTAGTACATCTTTCCTGTTTTTTCGTAAGCGATCTGGCCTTCTAAACCCAATTTCTTGAATTCTTTTGTGTAGGTCACATTTTGTAATTCACCGTCTTCATTGATGTTTGCAAAGAAACAGCTGTCGTTTCTATAAAATACAACTTTGTTTCCTTCGTACTTTGAAACAACATCTTTAGGCGAAACATTTTTATATGTCGTAAAATTACTTTTCTGATTGACATTTCCTGCGCATACAACAGATGCAGATGCGAGGGAAAGTATGAATAATAACTTTTTCATTATATGAAATTTATTCTAATCTTAAAACTCTTGTTACTTTCTATAAACCTCAATGGTTCCTTTTTTGATTCTGTTATCCTTAAGAGTAAGGACGTAGATGTAAACTCCTGGATCCGCAACGTCACCTTTGTAGTCTCCATCCCAACCATTGTTGCCGTCACAGATCACATTTCCATATCTGTCGTAGATCGTAACTCTATAACCTGGCATGAAGTCATCGTTTTCACCATTCTTCTCATGAGGAGTAAATACAGTAGGAATCTCAACGTTATCCACCAATTTGGCGATAATCATAGAACTCTTGATCTTAGGGCAAGCACCGTTGGATGCAGAAACGTAATACTTGGTATCAGCGTATGGCATCTTAGAGTATGAATTATTATCAGTCTCTTCCATTTCTACCTCTTCTCCATCTTCGTTAATTGAAATCCATGAGTATGGACCATAGATGAATGATGAAGGAGTAGCAACTAGGTTGATTGTACCTCCATATTCGAATAATTCATTTGTTGTGCTCAATGTTACAGATGCAGGTTTTGCAACCTGAATGTCTACAGAGTCTACATCAGACATGGCACAAACGCTGTCTGTTGCCATAGCCCAGTATGTAACCGAAGTATCAGGAACAACACTTCTTACAGAATCTTCTGTTACTAGTCCGTCCCACCAGATAAATCTGTTAGGGTGACCAGCTTTTGTCTGAACCGTAAGTGTTACATCGTTATTTCCAGTTTGACAGATGCTGTAACTATTAGCTGCTAAATTTGTCTTTACTATTCCGTTTACTTGAACGGTGTATTCTGCTTGTGCGTTTTCACACTTTCCAAATTTAGAAGAAGCACTGACTTTATAGCTCGTTGTCTCTTTAGGAAGAACAGAAATCGACTCTTCCATAGAACCAGTTGACCATGTCAGATTAGTAATCTCATTTTTGCTATTTGCAGCAAGAACAACAGGAGTGCTTTCTGTTTCACAGATTACATTTTTGCTACCAGAAATAGATAACACAACTGGATAATCGAGTTTGATGATCATACTATCTTTCTTGCTAGGACAGATGTTGAATGAATCGCTTGCCTCTAAAAAGTAAATAGAGTCGTTTGCAGCTAATGTCAATGACTCGTTCTCTGAAAGTCCTGTATTGTTCCAGTTGAATATAGCTTTGCCTGTTTTCATGTTTGCAGAAAGAGTAATGTCACTACCTATACAAACGGTATTTACATTGCAACTCAAAGTGAAGTCAATTGGTTGACTTACCATGATTGATTTCTCTTTTGAAACAGACGCACATTTGCCTAATAATGTATTAACAACTACAGAATATGTAGTGCTTTGTGTTGGATATACTGTTGTAGTGTCTGTTGTGACATCTGCATTGTGATTCCAAGCGAACAGCAAATCAGTTCTGCCTTTTGTTTCCGTAGAAAGCTTGACTGCACTTGCTGAACAGATGCTGTCTTTGTCGCTTAACAAATCTGTTTCGATAGGTTGGTCAATGATCAATCTAACTGAGTCTGATTTTGCTGGACAAACATTGTTTGCTGATTTTATCTCAACAGAATATTTAATGTCTTCGGCCTTAATAGCCAAAGTGCTGTTTGTAGTGCTGTCTTGCCACAAGTAAGAAGATGCCTTTCCGTTTTTCATGTTGATGCCTAAAGTAACATCACTTCCTTTACAGATTGTGTCTGCAGAAGCAGTGATATTGAAGAGTAGGGAATCTTCAACAAATACACGGTTTGTATACTCTTTTAATGTGAAATTAGCTTTTTCCAGAGTCACTTTATATTCTGTGCTCTTGCTGATACCTACAGAGATGGAGTCTTTATTGTCAGCCCCTTCTATAGCAGTAAATGCAATATCACCGTCAGCTTTAGCATACCATTTCATTATAACGTCAGCAGGTAATACTCCTAATTTGTTGGTATCTACCATCAATGAAATTTCTTTCGTATTAGAACAGATTGAATCTGGCCAGTTGAGAGGAGTGATGTTGTTGCTTCTTGAGATAACGATGTTTGAAATCTTATCGCTTCCGCAATCGCTTGTACCTGTTTTTGCGAAGTTGTCCACACCTGTAGTGTAAGTAGAAGAGAGAACTCTGAAAAAGTAATCTTCATCATAATAATTCTCAGCTCCAATTTTTATGCTGCGCTCTGTTGTAGGACCAAAGATGCTGCTCCATTCTTTTGTAGAGTCTTTTGATACTTGATAGATGAATACACGGTCAAACTCATCTTCTGTGATGTTTGCTGCAGTTAAAGAAATTGAGTCTGAAGTCAAAACTTCTTCGTAGTCTTCAAGATTACCGATTGTCAATTTCTGTTCTGATCCACAGTTTCCGTTTCCGATATAAATCTTTCGAGAAGCAGAAATCTTACTGTTGTCTGTACTTTTTGCTGTTACTGTTATGAAACCGACTTCGTTGAAATCGTTGGCAATAATTTTTCCTGTAGAAGTTATTCTTGCCATGTAACCTTTATCAACAGACCATTCTACATCTTTTATACTTGCATCGTTTGGAGTGTAAAGTAGCGATAGCTCTAAAGAATCACCTAAGTTAACGCAACCGCATCCTTGAATATCCATGCTATCCATTAGAGTTTTATTCTCCAAGTAAATATAAATGGTTGTATCTCTTGTAATATTACTTGTACCTGTATGGGTTGTACCATAGTGAAGTAAGTGAGAATAGTTACCAGGTTCACAAATTAGATTTACATTTCCTTGAGAGTCTGTAAAGGTTGAACTGAAAATCATGTTGTTTTTCTTAATGTCCAACATTATGTGAGTTGCAGGAGAGTCGTCTTCTTTATATCTGACCGCATAAGTGACATTTACTGCATTTTCTCCGGAAATAACTTCAAGATCTAGGTCATAATCACTTACAATGAAATCTCTCTTCATTCCGATGATTTGGAGCTGGTATCTTCCTGGAACCAAATGATCTTCAATAACACCTGAAGTGTTGGTTTTTAACTTCTCGTGGATAGCGTAATCATAAGTGGTACTTTCATTTAACGTTCCGTCTTCGTTGTATTTGAAGATCTTTCCGTAAACGCCAGTAACAAAATTTGAATTGGCATCTTTTACCGTAATAGAAACTACTCTTTTTACAGGGATCACAATGTAGATGGTTGTGTCTGCATTTTTGGATGCTATAATGTTGAAATTATGGTCAAAAGTTCCATCAAATTCATAGTCCTTCAATGTATATCTGCAATAGTAAGAACCCACTTCACATTTAGTTGTGTCCAAAAACACCCATGCGTTTCGAGTTTCGTTGAATTCAGGATAATAAGTTGAAATTACTCTAGAATACAAAGAGTTACTTTCACTATTGTAAATGTCCATATTCATAATCTGAGGATAGACAAGTTTTCCGTCATGAAGAAATTGGAATTTCACTCTTTTATGCTCTTTTATCTTGAAATAAAGAGTTGTGTCTTTTGATAATGTTATTTTTTGATTATCACCAAAAGCAGCGAAAGAGTAGTCTCCGTCATGTAAGAAAGCTGAGTAATGTCCTAGACTGTCTGTTAATACATTAATGCTGCTTCCTTCAGTTGATTTTGAAATGTATTTTCTTGCGTGAAGACGATCTTCTCCATCCATAATATAGATGTCCACATTATGAGATAATTTGAGTCTTACATCTATATCCTTTACCTTATCTCCTTTTTTGATAGTAAAGGTATCTGCTATTAATTCATTATAATTGTTTTCGTTTATGAAAAACTTATATTTGTAATTACCTACAGCATGAAGGAATGTGTCTTGATCGTATTTATGTAAATTGTCTTCAATTAGGCCTATTGTATGATTATATGATACATCTAAGCCATACTCCTTTCTAAATGTATTTATTGAAGAAACTGATTTTGGATAAAAAGGCTCATCTCCTAAATAAAAATGAAAACGTACGTTTGTGTAATTGTCTTCATTCAGAAACATGGTAAAAGATGTGTCTGACGAAATTTCAACATTGAAAAGAGTGTCGTTTAAAACAATTATGTTATAAACAGCAGCGCCTACACCATATGTAGTCTTTCCTAAACTGTCAGTTAAGTAGTAATGTGATCTATTTAAAGATGGTACAGATTCAATTCTCGTAACCGCACCTTTTATTGGGGTGATTTTGTCTTTGTCTGAAAGAGTGTTTATTTCTAACTGGTATATTATTGCACTATCTCCTTCTCCCGGATTGAATCCTGGATCACCTTGACCTGGATCAGAAGAACCGCCTCCGCCTCCCTCAGACTTAGGTAATACGATATCAACTATGTTGTTTTCAATTAAAGTGTTGTCGTCTATTAAAAAAATTCCGGTTAATAATCCGTGATCTTTTGTTTTTACACTATATTTATAAGAACCTGTAATACAAGAAATGTAATGATCAGTTGTTCCATAATAAAAGTAATCATTATAGATTGTGTCTCCATGAGCTTCTATTTGTCCGAAATCTGTTTCAACACCATTGATCAACGTACTTACGTTGATGTTTTGAGCGTAAAGTCTGACAGGAGTACCTTCTGCAGTAACAAATCTGAATTTTGTCATGTGGGTTATGTTACCACTGTTGACTTCTATTTCAGCAGTTTTGTCTTTGTCGAATAGTTCAATTTCATTTTCTCCTTTGAAGGATTTGTATTTGTATTTACCTTCAGGTAAAACAAAGGAAACGTTTCCTTTTTCATCCGAATACTTTTCTCCTACAAGCGTTTCTGTATTGTCCTCTTCAATTTTGTAAAGTGTCAATCGCTTGTCAGTTAACGGCTCGTTTGAATCATTTTTGAATGTCACCGTAAAATTACGATAGTCAATGTTAATCCATGTGTAATTAGCTGATGCAACAGAAAACAATCCGGTTTGATAATCACCATAAGAGACCTTATATAAGTAGTTGGTTCCTGCTGGAAAATTAGAATCCACCACGCGTCCCTGATCGTCTGTTTTGTAAGACTTAGAGAAATCACTGTTCTCTTGAGAAATTGATACGTCCAAATTGGACAAAGGCTTGTTTTGAGGATCTGAAATCTCAAAAATTAAGGTGCCTTGTGAAAAAATACTAGGTGCATTTGCAAAAACAAGTAATAATGCAAACGCTAAAACTTTGTTTAAAAATTTCATCGCTTCTTTGTTCTAAAGATTTTTGCAAAATTAGTCAAAAAAAATCAAAAGAAAGAGTCAATCTTCTTGTTTCTTGTTTTGGATCAGCGGATAGGTGGGGTTGGTACAAGGACAAGAATCCCCAGATTCAAGAATAAAGTTTGGCAAGCCTGTACATGAAAAACTTCACGTCTGCCACGCCCCTGAACTGTGTTCGG
>JALNVE010000143.1 GCA_023227695.1 Paludibacteraceae bacterium | reverse complement strand
GTCAATATCTCTTATAAATATGACAACTTGGGTAATATTATTGAGACTGTCGATAATATTACGAAGAAAAGAACATCATATACATATGACAATGCATCCAATCTTGTGTCGAAGACTACACCTGATGGCGATGTGATAAAATACGAGTATGAATATGATAATTTGACGGCGGTAAAATATCCAAGAATTACTTCCGCAAATGTCACTAATATATATGGAAACAAAAATTCTTCTTACGGAAGAAGAAATCGTATTGCTTTAAGCTTTAATTCTTCTGTTGTTGACGAATATTTCTATAATCAGCAAGGAAATGTATCCAAAGTAAGACGTACAATGGTTGTGCCTAACGGTAAGATTCTGACTTATGTGACTGAGTTCAAGTATGACACTTGGGGACGTCTTCTTGAAATGATTTATCCAGATGGCGAAATTCTAACGTATACTTTTAATAAGGGAGGAATGCCTTCTCGTGTCAAAGGAAGTAAGACTTTCGATTACAATTATATTGATGATGTTGAGTATGATTATCTTGGACGTCTGACAAATATAAAATTCCATAACGGAACTTCACAAAATGTGGTTTATAGTTCAGATGGTATGAAATATAATTATACTGGTTATACTGACAATGTCAATAAGTCATTATTAAATGTGGGAATAGGTGATGTCGTTAAAGGTTATGACGAAAATGGTGGAATGGCTGCTGTTTCTAACGATGGATATCTGAGCTCATATTTCTATGATATGTCAGGAAAGCTGGCAATGAATATTGGTGCATCCAATGAGTTGGTACATGTCAATGGCTCTTTAAGTGGGATCAGCTCTACAATAGATGGAAGACATCTAATTGTTAATCCTTATTTTGAGGATCAGGATAGTCTTTGTGTTAAGCATATTTTCCTTAACGGTGAAAGATATTTGACCCAGGTGGTCGATTCTTTCAGTTATGGTGCTAAGCCTACAAGAATAGAACGCGCAGGGTCTAATTTGGATGAAATCGGTTTCATTGTAAATTATGATTCTTTGCATTCGCTTACAGCCAACAAAGCTGTTGTGGAACGTGTGAATACAGTCGGAGCTTCTTTTGCGGAGACTCATGTTCCTTTTGATTATCCTAAGTATTTGCGTAGTGCTAATGTAGATATGGGTGAAGACAACGAGGAAAAGGATATTTATGTTTATGGAGTGAATAGTGAAGGAGATTTTGTTCGTCTTGTGGATATAGACAAGAAATCCATCCTTGAAATCCAGAACCCTGAAGGTGTTTTGAAAATCGACAAATTTAGATTCGTACCATTAATTCGCTCCAATGAGTTTATGAAAGATGTAGATAATAATGCAGACATCCCGATGTCTGTACTAAACAATGAATTGCATCAGGAAAGAGATGCATTTGGAAGATAATGAGAAGAAAAGATTATTTATCAGGCTCTATGAAAGCTAAAAATATTGCAATCATACTTTGCTCAGTTGTGATTTGTTGTGCTGCTGCAAAGACATATTCTAGTCTTCAGAATGAAGAACAGAAGGTTAATAATGCAGAGAAAGCATGTAAAACTGAAAAAAACAGAAATGTTAAGTCGGAAGAGTGTAAGAAGAATGAAAAGGTCAAAGCAGTTGCAGAACAGCCAGAAAACAATGCAATATGCTATAATGAATATAGGTCATCCCAAAAGTATGGTGTGATAGGCTTGTATGGAGGTAACTCCGTAGACAATCCTGAGGATGATATTTTTGATATTTTTATTCCACAGTCATTGTCGTCGAAGGATAAGGTTATGCTTTCCTATGATGTGGAAGGTGTAACAGGTATGGCGGGTGTCGCATTAAGCATAAATGACCGCACTGCTATGGGTGGAGTAATAGCTTATGCATCTGATAAGGTTGTCTCTGTAAAGGAGGAAATCGATGCGTCTTGGTTGCAGAAGGGTAAAAACAGATTTATGTTTACATTACCAGATAGTGCGAATTATGGTTATAAAATTTCCAATATTAAAGTTGATGTTCAAAAGAATGCTTCATCTGAGTCTATTGTTGCATCTGCTTTAAATCTCAATGGAGAAATCTATGTAAGAGGTTTTGTGAAAGATTCCAGGGTTGGACACGTAACTGTTGATGATGTTGATATCAAGGTTGAACGTGGAGCGTTTGAGGCTTTACTCGTTACTGAGAAGGAGAATGTTGTCATTGTCTGTAGTAATTCAAAGAAAACGTTGAGTGTGGAATCTGTTGCAGGTTGTTCTGAGTCTACACGATTTGTATGTGTTGGCAATGCTGTAAAGATTAGCCAGAAGGAATTTTCTTTAGAAAAGAAGGATAATAATAAGATACAAGATGTAGCTGTCTCATTATCGGTTGATAGTGGTATTGCTAAAAAGGATATGAAGATTTCGATGATAAATCTTCGTCATAAGGATTTGCCAGCATTGGATCTTGGCATGCATAACGTGACGGATAGTGTTAGCGGTTACCGCTTCCTGCCTCACGGAGTCCATTTCAAAGGAGACGGTGCTCAAGTGAGCTTGAAGTACGATCGTACAAAGATACCAAGTGGTTATACGGAAGATGATATCCGCACCTATTATTTTGATTTGGAATCCAAACACTGGGTTGCTTTGAAGAGAGATTCTATAGATAAGGCAAACAACCTTATCGTGTCTCGCACAACCCATTTTACAGATATGATTAACGGTGTAATCCAGACGCCAGAATCGCCTGAAACACAGGGTTTCACACCAACTATGATGAGCGATTTGAAACTCGCAGATCCAACTGCAAAAATTCAGAGCATCGCTCCTCCTACTGCTAATAACAGAGGTAGTGCGAATCTTTCTTATAGCTTTGAGATGCCACCTGCTCGTCATGGAATGCAGCCAAACTTAGGCATCCAATATAATAGTGATGGGGGATCTGGTCTTCTTGGTGAAGGTTGGGATTTGAGTGTGCCTACAATCAGTGTAGAGACCCGCTGGGGTGTGCCTATATATGATTCTGAAAAAGAATCCGAGACATACAATATGGATGGTTCCATGCTTGTTATGAACAATGGAATGGATAACTATCTGGCACATAGAGAAAAACAATATACCGGACGTAAGAAAGACGCAATTTTCCATCCAAGGAAAGAAGGTGCATTTTCTAAAATTATACGTAAAGGAGAAAATCCTAAGGAGTACACTTGGGAGGTGACAGATAATAGTGGAACTAAGTATTATTATGGTAAGAAGAATCCAGATGGTACTATGTCTGGAGTTCTTATGGGAGATAAGGGAATTGCAGAATGGAAGTTGGTCAGAATGCAAGAATTACATGGAGATTGGGTAGAATATAAGTACGAAGTCAAGGAGGAAATTGTAGCTGGCACTAAATCTAAAACTTTGTTGCTTACACAGATTTCTGCTGGTAATAGTGGAGAACCGTCGCATACAGATGTTCGACTTAATTATGGTGGTCAGAAGAAAAAGGTTCAGAGAATGGCTAATTATGGTTTCTTAGTCTCCAATCCTTACCTTTTGAAATCAGTTGAAGTTAAATATACTGGAAAAGATTTGAGAAGTTATGAATTCTCTTATGATAATAATGCTCCGTTCCATGCTGACCTTCTTACTTCTATTATCCATAAAGATGCAAAGAATGTTCAAGTGAGTAAGAATACTCTTGAGTATTATAATAATGTGTCTGGAGGATTAGCTTTTAATTCTGAAATGGATTATTCTACGCCAAACGATAACCTTGATATGTTTGGTCCAGAAAGTTACGGAGAATTGGGAGGTGTTAGAATGTTGGGAGGTACCACATCTAATACATTCTCTTTTAATGCTTATGGAGGTGTTGGTCCTGCAACAGAGAGTGTTGTTGTAAAGAGTTTAACAGTAGGAGGTAACTTTGCTTATAGTAATGCTACGACAAAGGGTGTCATATCTTTTATGGATATTGATGGAGATGGACTTGCTGATAAAGTAATAAAAAAATCAGACGGTGAAATTTACTATTACCCTTTCATTCCTGAAGAAAATAAATTTGGTAATATAGTAAAAATTGAAGGTATTTCAGATATTTCTGAAAGTACAAGTTCGACAACTACTTATGGAGGAAATGCTAATGCCATTGGGGGGTTGACAGCTGGTGTCAGTAAAGGAAATGTTGATTCTGAAACTTCTATATATTTTTCTGATGTCAATGGTGATGGTTTGCCAGATTTGGTAAATGGATCGACTGTTTATTTTAATCGTCTTATTAATGACGAAGCTAAGACAAATGGATCTAGAAAGATTGCTAAATTTGAAGCTACAAGTGACGGAACGCCAAACCCAATTGTTGGTTCATTGGATAACTTGAGCCAAAGAAGTCAAGAAAGTATAAATGAAGAAAAAGATAGACTGGAAAAAAAGCAAAAGGAGAAAGTGTCTAACTCTCCAATGCATGACGTTGTCAGAGTATGGAAAGCTCCATATTCAGGAAATATCAAACTTTCAGGATTACCTAAATTTGTCGGTTCTAACCAATCAGAGATAAAAGACGGTGTTGCTGTTAGTATTCAGAAAGGAAATTCTTATTTATTTAAACCGACAATTCTTAATTATTCTATATTAACACCAAGTTGGTCAATACAATCACAATCTATATCTGTAAAAAAAGGTGATAGAATATATTTTAGAGTACAATCTGGTACGGATGAACTGGCTAATGGAGAGGATGACCGTGTCGAATGGAATCCTATCATTACATATACAGATACTGAATATAATCAGATGGATCCTAATGAAATGCCGAGAAATATATTTTCGGCTAAGGATGCACATCTGTTGTCGTCAAGGTCAGAAGGTGTAATAGATGTTGATGTGACAAAAAATTCAAAGCATTCGCTTTCATTGACTATTGATAAAAAGAAGACTACAGATGTAGTTTCTGTGATTATAACAGTTCATAATGATAAAACGATCGAGACAGAACAAGATGCAGCAGGAGAAAAAATGATTTCTTCCCCGTATGCCGGATATTCTGAAGTTGTTGTGTATGAAAAAACTTTCTCTGCAGAGACTGAAACCGTTGAAATATTGAATGAAAAAGATATTACAGATATCGTATTCCAAGACATGGATCATCCTTTGAAATTTATATCTTGCAAAATTTCTTCTCCAACTAATATTGATTGGAGCAAGGTTTCTTTTTCAGCTAAGGTTAAAAGTAAGAAAGGAGAAACTACAAATCCAACTATTCTTGGTGTACCTGTATTTGTTGACACTTATACAGAAAACAGCTTTTACGGTAGCTGGACGTCTGATTATGGAAATAAGATAAATGAGGAGACAACTTATTCCGTCCATGTTACAGAAACCGAGACGGAAGAAAAAACAATCTCAAAATCAGATCTTATTGATAAATTAGTACTCGTTCCTCAGATAAAATTTGAGACTACTGGTGCCTTAAAGACTCCTGATTTCAGATTGGCAGTGAAAGATGAAAATGGAAAATTGTTAGGAAACATCAATTTAGAATATGCTGATGGTAAATTCTCTGAAATTAAGATTTCTGATTATCAATTCTTTGTAGACTGGTTCTCTCAAGAAAATCCTAATAAATTATGGATTGAGTATTATGCAGATCTTAAAAATAATGAATCTGCATCAGAAGAAGAACAGAAAATAGATCCGTCATTCATAGTGACAGAGTCAAATCTTCTGATAGAGGCTTATGAAAATACAAAGATTGACAAAACTGAAGTAGACGATAATGGTGACACACATATTGTATCGATTATAATAAAGGATCCTATTTACTCAACTTTACTGGAAAATCTGAATGTCAGTTCAAATAGACTGGATGAAATATATGGTCCAATGTATAAAGGTTGGGGGCAATTTGCATATAATTCAGCAAAGGATGAACGTTTCGGAAAAGTAATGGACGAAACGAAACTAGGAGTTTCAGCTTATAATGATATGGCTGATAAATATAATTCTGATCAAGAAGAAAATAAATTTACCTATGATAGGAATGACATGGCGTTTATGGCTATGCAGCCAGACTACATAAATAACGTTTGGAACGGTCAGGCTGTTTATGAAACCAATGGCCAAAGATACACTAACTGTGTAGGAGCGGAATTAATGGTTTCTGCTCGTCAGGGAGAACAAAATGTTATTGTCGAAGATTTATTGTCTAAAATGACAGAAATTTCTGTGTCTGGAGGTAAGGCGGTTGGTTTCCCTATTATTTCGGAAGCCGAATCAGAAACAACACAGGGAGGTGCATTGGGATTGACAAAAAGTTCTTCTGACGGATCTTCAAACACTATTCAGACCTTCTCTGATATGAATGGAGATGGTTATCCTGATTTGGTAAAAAATAAAGAGATACTTTATACGGGGCATTTGGGTGGACTAAATGGTGGAAATGAATACTTTAAAGATGGTTTACTTGATAAAGGAGGAAGTGAAGGTAAATCGTATGGTGCTGGAAATGAAGCAATACATTCTTTCCCAAGTCAGATGAAGGCTGCATTTTCTCATAACGGAAAGTCTCAGGCTCAGGAACAGGCAGCAGAAAAAGCAAGAGCTAGTGTCAGTATAGGTAAATCTGGATCTAATGATTGGACAAATCGATCAATGGTAGATATGAATGGAGATGGACTTCCTGATATCGTTAGTGTTTCTGATAATCAAATCAAGGTTAAATTGAATTTGGGCTATGATTTTACTCCTGACGATATAATTTGGGGAGATGGAAAAATTCGAGAAAGTAGTTCATCTGATGTTTCTATTGGTGGTTCATTTGATTTCTGTGGATCAAGTTATTCTGCAGGTTTGAATGCGTCTGGAGCAACTTCTAATATTAACTACGACTTAAGAGATGTTAATGCTGATGGACTTCCAGATTTGGTCACAAATAGTGGTGTAATTCGTTTAAATACAGGAACTGGTTTTGGTGATGTAATACCAATAAGCGGTCTTTCTTCGCTTGGTAAATCAACATCTCTTAATGGTTCTGTAAATGGAAATGGAACAGCTGGTTTTTATGTTTGGCTTTTAAGAGTATCTATTTCTGGAGGATCTGCATTTGGTAAGGGTTTGAGTGGAGAAGAATTTGCATATCGTGATTTTGATGCAGATGGTTATCCCGACCTTGTTTCTTCCGAATCAGAGGAAGAGATGAATGTTCACTTATCTAAAGTTGGTGCGACTAACAAGCTTAGGTTTGTGACTACTCCTTTAGGGGGTAAATATGAGCTTGGATATTCTCATTCTAGACCTACCCAACAACATCCTGGAGGTAAGTGGGTGATGTCTAAACTTACTGTGGTGGATGCTTTTAGGGGTGTTGACAACTGCCCCAAAATGGTTTCTGAATTTGATTATTCTGGTGGTAAACGAGATAGACGCGAACGTGATTTTTATGGTTTTGCTAAGGTGATGACTAAATCTATGGATGGTAGTACTCTTGTTCGCAAAATGGTACAGCATTACGATACTACTAATTATTATACATCTGGTACGGTTATCGGTTCGTATATTTGTGATGATAAGAATCATCTGTTCAGTAAGGACACCACTGAAATATCAATCTTTTCTGTAACAGAAAATGGTACGACAAATTCAGTTTCTGTAATTGGAGAAAAATCTCGACTCTTCGTTGCTCCAATCAAAACCGCTTCTTATAGATATGAGGGTAATAATTATGTACTAGTCAATGTTGTTGATAATGAATATGGAAATTTTGGAAATTTGACATCCTATACGTATACGGACGGCATTGCAAATACTGGCTATACTACGACTATTAGTTACGCTCCTTATAATGCTAAATACAATATCTTTGGCCTGCCAACTTCGGTCACTGTCAAATCAGACGGTAAAACGCAGCGTCAGATTACTGCCCAATATGACAAGTCTGGCTATAACCCATCATCTATGGTCAAGATGACTCAGACGCTTGATGATGGAGAGGCTGTGGTCGAAATCAAGTACGATACGCTCGGAAATATCATAGAGAAGACGATGCCGAAGGGTATTGACGGTAAACGCATGAAGTTT
>JALNVE010000142.1 GCA_023227695.1 Paludibacteraceae bacterium | reverse complement strand
TTTCCGAACACAGTTCAGGGGCGTGGCAGACGTGAAGTTTTTCATGTACAGGCTTGCCAAACTTTATTCTTGAATCTGGGGATTCTTGTCCTTGTACCAACCCCACCTATCCGCTGATCCGTTGTTATCATGATATATACATAATATTCAATTAAACGAGAAACAAAAACGCTATACGATTAACACTAAATATTTTGTACTTTTGTTTCTAAAATAAAAATGATACTATGGACATTGCAGATTATTTTGATAAACCCGCAAAATTAGATTTAGATAACCCATATACCCCTGAATCGGAGATGTTTGTCTCCAAACTCGTTTCTGAGAATTATAATGTGGCGTTGATTGGTGTAGATTCGGAGGTGGGCTCTGTCAACAAAGGTTGTGATGTGGCTCCTGATGAGATACGCAAACAGCTCTATGCTTTAAGAGGCGGATTGAAGGACTTGAGAATTGCCGATTTGGGTAACCTGAAGAAGGGAGAGAAGTCGAGCGATACCTATTATGCTTTGCGCGATGTCGTTTCCGAATTGGTCTCTAATGCAATAATTCCTATCATAATCGGCGGGTCACAGGATCTTTCACTTTCTGTCTTCGAAGGTTTGAAAGACCAGAGATCTGAGTTGAATATGGTTGTAGTTGACCCTCGTGTGGATGTAGGACTTGGTGAGGTGCCGTTCGGCTCTAACTCTTATCTGAATAAGATATTGGAAGATGAGGTTCTGTTCCGTTTGGATCTGTTGGGATATCAGACCTATCTCTGTTCTAACACTCAGTTGTCTGAATTGGTGAAACGAAACCATTGGGGCACACGTTTAGGAATCTTACGTGCTAACCCTGAGAAGACAGAGCCAATCTTTAGAGACTCTGATTTTGTGAGCGTGGACATGGCTGTTGTACGTCAGAGCGATGCACCGGGTAATGCTCATCCGTTGCCAAATGGTTTGTTTGGTGAGGAACTTTGTCAATTGGCCCGTTATGCCGGCTTTAGCGATAGAATTTCAGCATTCGGTATATTCGAAACCAATCCATTCTTTGATAATAATGGTCAGACTTCAGAACTGGCTGCCGAGGTTATCTGGCACTTCTTAGAGGCATTGGACAACCGTTACGGCGATTATCCTAAGCGTGAATTGTCAAACTACACCAAGTATGTGGTGCCTGATATGGATGGCGACGAAGAGATGGTCTTCTACAATAATAATCTAAATAACAGATGGTGGATTGAAATTCCTACATCGAAAGGGAAATGCGTTTTCTCTTGTACTTATCAGGATTATCGATTGGCGAAGGAGAACCAAATTCCTGATATTTGGATGATGTATTATATGAAATAAGATGAGTTTTATACATAAAAGAAAAGCTCTGCGAAGTATTATGCTTCGCAGAGCTTTTTTATTGATGCCTACCCTTTGCAGGTAGTCATGCTATGAGATCACTTATTTGCAGTAATATGATTTTGTGCAGATAGTCTGATTACTACGAACTTGAACTATGATTGAAGTTGGAGTAGAGATAGGCAACTCAAAGTTGTGCTCGTAAACGTTAGGTCCTCCAAAGTATGCTGGAGAAGTAGTGTACATTGGAATACCGTTCATGTAAGCAACGTTGAAAGATATTGCAGCTTGATTAGCGTTAACACCATATTTGATAGTTGCGTGTCCATCCAAGAAACGGAATGAACGGAAAATGCTTTTACAAGCCTCGTCGTTGATTGGATCCTTAGGATCAGAAACGATAGGCTCTGCATCGCTCTTCTCAGCAAATTTCTTCACGCACTCTTTGTCTCCATATCTGAAGTAAAGATCGTATTCTGCGTTAGGATTCAAGTTTTGAGTGTTCAAGTAAAGTGAATGAACTTGAGCTCCCATGATTTGAGGACCAAATGAAGTTCCTTGAATTGCGTTTCCGTTCTTATCTTTAACAACTATGTAGATCTCAGTGTTGTTAGTTTCAACATTTACACTGACCATTGTACCCCAAGTGTTGATTGAAGAGATTTCGATCAAGTCACAAGAAGAGAATGTTGGTACCTTAACATTTTCAACTACGAAAGAGTCTTGTGTCAAGTTAAGAATGTCAGAAACAAAGAGCTTTAATTCATAAGTATCATTATCGGCGATAGAATCCAATAAAGATTTAGGCATGGAGTCTGCTCTACATTCAGAGCAAACAGCTTCTGTAGTGTAGAAAGGAACATAGTTTCCATTCTTGTCTTTTTTGCTGATAGTGAATGAGTAAAATGCCTGAGACGATCCTTCTTCTGAAATTTCCCAATTTGCAAAGATAGAATTGTTACCATCGACGTTGAAAACCACATTTTCTAGATCGATAGAGACACTTGGAATAGTGTCACCAGGGATGCTGTCACTAGGAATAGTGTCTGCAGGGATGCTGTCTGCAGGAATACTGTCAATTGGAATAATACTGTCGCCAGGAATAATATCACTTGGAATACTATCCAACGGAAGCAGAGTGCTGTCATTATTTTGTTGGATTGAATCTGATGGTATGGAGTCGTTTTGTGCAAACGCCATACTTGATGACATACATAATGCCACTAATGCAAGTTTTTTTAGTTTCATTTTTTTAAAATTTTAGTTAGATTTCAGAAACAAACTATAGAATGCCTATTTTCAAAACCTAAAACAGTTAAACATTAATTTAATTAATTTTGCTTCAAATTTAACAAATCTTGTGCCGATTTCATAATATTTGAAATATTATTTAGTCAGAATTAAAATTTATTACTGTAATTATTGAAAATAGGCCGATAGCTTTATGTGATGAACACGAAAGATGTATATTCATTGGAAATGTTAATTCCTTTATGTGTGAATATAAAATGCTATATATTAGTGTTTTAAAATAATATATATTATAATTTGATAAAAAAACTGATCCAAGTTTTGAGCATTTTACTTGTTTCATGTTTATTGTTCAGTGATTCTTATAGTATGTCCATTTTTGTATGGATATCTGTCTGTTGTTTTTCTGAAATATTTTCTATTTTTGAAAATTCGATTCTGGACGGAGGGTAATGGGTTCGACCTTCGTTTTTGAACCACAAAAGAGAACCCAATAAAGTAGGTTATGAAACGCATACTTTTTTCTTTTTCTATCTTGCTGATTGCCTTCTCTCTATCGGCACAGACTAACAAATTAGATATTAATACTTCGAAGTTGGGAATAGAGATTCCTTCAACTATGTACGGTATTTTCTTTGAGGATATCAATTTTGCCGCAGATGGTGGGTTGTATGCTGAGTTGGTGAAAAACCGCTCGTTCGAGTTCCCTAACCATTTGGCAGGATGGAAAGCATTTGGTTCGTTTGAGTTGAAGGACGACGGTCCGTTCGAGAAAAATCCTTATTATTTACGACTCTCTTACCCTGGTAGAAATGATAAATACTCAGGTGTTGAAAATGAAGGCTTCTTTGGTATGGGTTTCCAAAAAGATGCAGAATACCGTTTCTCCGTTTGGGCTCGTAATCCCCAAAACGATGGTGATGTAGAGTTGCAGGTAGAGCTTGTCAATCCCTCTTCGATGGACGAACGTCAGCAGATCGCCGAAGGCAAAATTACCGTTTCAGGTAAAGATTGGAAGAAATATGAGCTGATTCTGAAATCTCAGATTGCTTTGGCAAAGGGTTCTTTGCGATTGATACTTGGAACAAATACGAAGACTCTCGATGTTGAGCATGTATCTCTGTTCCCTGTCGATGTTTATCATAAGGATAAAAACGGTCTTAGAAAAGATTTGGCAGAGGCTTTGGAACAACTCAAACCAGGAGTGTTTCGTTTTCCAGGCGGATGCATTGTAGAGGGTAACTCGTTGGATACCCGTTATCAGTGGAAAAACTCTGTTGGTCCGGTAGAAAACCGTCCGCTCAACGAAACCCGTTGGAACTTCACGTTCAGTAATCGTATGTATCCTGATTACTATCAGTCCTACGGATTGGGATTCTTTGAGTATTTTAGGTTGGCAGAGCAGATAGGAGCGGAGCCATTGCCTATTATAAGCGTTGGAATCTCTTGCGAGTTTGCTAACGGCTCCGAGAGAAGCGAAAAACATGCGGCTGTTGACCAGTTGAAGCCCTATATCGACGATGTGTTGGATCTGATCGCTTTCGCTAATGGTGATCCTGCAACGGATAAATGGGCTAAGATCCGTTCAGAGATGGGTCATCCGGCTCCTTTCAATCTAAAATATGTAGGAATCGGAAATGAGCAGTGGGGCAAGATTTATCCTGAAAATTTGAAGCCTTTTGTGGAGGAGGTTCGAAAGAAATATCCAGACATTCAGATTATCGGTTCTTCTGGTCCATTCCCTGACGGGAAAGATTTTGATGAGATGTGGGAGGCCATGCGTAAGATCAATGCCGACCTTGTGGACGAGCACTTCTATCGTAATGAAGAGTGGTTCTTAAAATCAGGTAATCGGTACGATAAGTATCCGCGTAAAGGTCCGAAAATTTTTGCCGGAGAGTATGCTTGTCATGGCGACGGCAAGAAATGGAACCATTTCTATGCATCACTTTTGGAGGCTGCCTTCATGACCAACTTGGAGCGTAATGCAGACATTGTACGAATGGCAACATACGCGCCTCTTTTTGCCCATGTTGAGGGTTGGCAGTGGCGTCCGGATGCGATTTGGTTTGATAACCTCAACTCGTTTAAGACTTGCTCTTACTATGTTCAACAGCTTTATTCTTTAAATAAAGGTACGAATCTGCTTTCGTTGACTATGAACGGCAAGCCGGTTGCGGGCAACGTAGATCAAAACGGATTGTTTGCTAGCGCAGTTTTCGACAAAGAGAGCAACTCTGTTATCGTTAAAGTGATCAACACTGGCAATAAACCCCAGCCGTTGAGGCTGAACCTGAAAGGTTTGAAGGGCAAACATCAGACAGAGCTGACCACCTTCCATGCTGAAAATTTGGATGGGGAGAACTCTTTAGAGAATCCTTCTCTTTATGTTCCAAAGACCACAACGATTGAGATGTCTGCACCCGAATTTGATGTTACCATTCCGGCTTTCACTTTCCAAATCTTCAAGATAAAGAAATAAAGAAACTTTTTATAAAACAAGGCTGCGTCAACGATGTGGTCTTTGTTTTTGTGATTAGAGTTTCTGGGTGATAAGAATATCATCGCCCATAACCAATTAGACTAATTGGAAAAACTTTATGAAGATTAAATATCTTATTTAGACGAATAATCAATATTTTTGCATTAGAATAAAGAACAAAAATATTTTCTTATGAAAAAAAATGTTGCGATAGTAGCAGGCGGCGACCAGTCTGAAGTGGAGGTCTCTTTGAGGAGTGCAGCAGGTTTGTACTCTTTTATTGGAAATGAAAGATATAATCTTTACCTAGTTACCATTATTGGTAAGGAGTGGAAAGTCGATTGTGACGGTCAGAAGATCGATATAGACAAAAACGACTTCACCTTCATGAAAGATGGAAAGAAAGTCAAGTTTGATTACGCATACATTACTATTCATGGAATACCAGGAGAGGATGGCCGTTTGCAAGGCTATTTTGATCTGATCGGCATGCCATATTCTTGTTGTGGAGTATTGGCAGCAGCCCTTACTTATAACAAGTTTTTCTGTAACCACTATATGAAATCGTTTGGTGTGAACATTGCTGAGTCAGTAATGCTTCGCAAAGGCGATGAGGTGAATGTAGACGAGATGGTGAAGAAGTTAGGTTTGCCTTGCTTTGTTAAACCAAATATTGGAGGCAGTAGCTTCGGTGTTACAAAGGTAAAGAGTGCAGATCAGTTGCTTCCGGCTATTGAAAAGGCGTTCAAAGAGGGCGACCAAGTTATTGCTGAGAGCTTCATGAAGGGAACTGAGATTACTTGCGGTGTTTACAAGACAAGCAAGAGTGCAACTGTTTTTCCCATCACTGAGGTTGTGAGCGCAAATGAGTTTTTCGATTATGATGCTAAATACAAAGGTCAGGTTCAGGAGATCACGCCAGCCCGTTTGTCTGAGGAGGTTACTGCTAATGTGAAGGAGTTGACTTCTAGAATTTACGACATCATCGGAGCAAAGGGTATCATCCGTATCGATTATATTATCACTGAGGGTGGTAAGATCAACCTTTTGGAGATCAATACAACTCCAGGAATGACTGTGACCAGCTTTATTCCTCAGCAGGTTAAGGCTGCTGGTTTAGAGATCCGCAAGGTGTTGGAAGACATCATCGAGAACTAATTGTTTCGTTTCCGGTTGATTTTGTGGAGACCGAGTGCGCTCAGTTTGTTTAAACGTGTTCAGACACTGGTTTATCACGTTCTGTTTGATTTGTAAATATTAATTATAACGATTTAGATATGGCATTTTATCCCAAGTTAGTTTTGGACGCACTAAGTCACGTGCGTTATCCTGGAACGGGCAACGATATCATTTCTGCCGGAATGGTGGAGGATAATATCCGAATTGATGGAAATAAAATTTTCTTTGCTTTGGTTTTTGACAAGGCAAACGATCCGTTCGCAAAATCATTGGTAAAGGCTTGCGAGCAAGCAATTCTGACCTACGTAGGAGAGGAGGCAGAGATAAAAGGCAATATAGAAGTTCGTTTCAAAAAGGCTGCGCCCGAAGTTCAGGAGAAGCTATTGCCAGGAGTGAAAAATATTATTGCCGTATCATCTGGTAAGGGTGGCGTTGGAAAATCAACCATATCATCCAACTTGGCGGTTGCATTGGCCAACGAGGGTTATAGAGTTGGATTGTTGGATGCTGATATCTTTGGCCCATCAGTTCCTAAAATGTTCGGTTTGGAAGATGCACATCCTATCTTGGAAGAGATAGGCAGCAGAGAGTTGATTCGTCCGGAAGAGAAGTACGGAGTGAAGATGCTTTCCATTGGTTTTTTTGTCGATCCGCAGATGGCAGTCCTTTGGCGAGGCGGCATGGCAAGCAATGCGCTGAAACAGTTGATTGCAGATGCCAATTGGGGTGATTTGGACTACTTCGTAGTAGATCTTCCTCCAGGCACCAGTGATATTCATTTAACAATGGTTCAGACCGTATGTATTACGGGAGCCATTGTGGTAACTACACCGCAAGAGGTGGCTTTGGCCGATGCACGTAAAGGCATCAACATGTTTATGGGCGAGAAGATCAATGTGCCTATTTTAGGTTTAGTGGAGAATATGGCATGGTTCTCTCCTGCTGAACTTCCTGAGAATAAGTATTATCTATTTGGAAAAGAAGGTGGTAAAAAATTGGCACAAGATTTGCAAATACCTTTGTTGGGTCAAATTCCAATCATACAGAGTATATGTGAAGGTGGTGATAATGGTCGGCCAGTAGCTTGCGATTCGGATTCCATAATAGGAAAGGCTTTTTCTGAGTTAGCACGCAATGTGATTAAGCAGGTTGAAATTAGAAACTCAACACGTCCTGAGACAAAGAAAGTGGAAGTTCACAAATGATTTTTCTGTTCTAAGAAAAAAATAATTATATTTGTAGGCTTATCACTTGAAAGATAATAAGATATTTTTTATTAATTGTTTAATTATATAGTAGGAGATTTTTATAATGAAAAAATTGAAAAAATTTTTATTCTTCGGCTTTTTGTCTGTAATGACATTGTTTTCAGCATCTTGCAGCAGCAGTGATGATGAAGAAGATTTGGAATCATACGTAAAAGTTGAAGCTTCAGCTTTTAAATCTAGAATTGATGCAACAGCTAATGCTCAGATTTTGGATTATCGTTCAGCGGCAGAGTATGCAGCAGGACATATTTCAGGTGCAATCAACATCGAAGGAACAAACCAAAGTGCAGAAGCAGAAAATGGTCCGTTCAGATCAGCTGTAAGAAACACTTTCTCTACTGCCACAACAATCTATGTTTATGGTTCTAAATCAACTAATAACACATTAGGTTTTTATTTGTGTGGTATTATTTCTAAAATGGGTTGGGGTGAATCTAAGACTATTCACTTGATGAATGGTTATGAAAGTTGGGTAGCTGCTGGTTATACTGTTGAAAAGTAAAAAGCAGAAGCAGTAGATAAATTTTACTGATTA
>JALNVE010000141.1 GCA_023227695.1 Paludibacteraceae bacterium | reverse complement strand
TTCCGAACACAGTTCAGGGGCGTGGCAGACGTGAAGTTTTTCATGTACAGGCTTGCCAAACTTTATTCTTGAATCTGGGGATTCTTGTCCTTGTACCAACCCCACCTATCCGCTGATCCAATAGATCCCTATTCCATTGTATGCAAAATAAAAGAGAATCATTTCTGATTCTCTTTCTGTGTTGCGGGGACCCGACTCGAACGGATGACCTTTGGGTTATGAGCCCAACGAGCTACCAACTGCTCCACCCCGCGATCCTTTCAATTGATTGAGCAAGTGTCTCTCTCAATTGCGATGCAAAGATACAACAAGTTTGGACAAAAAGAAAATGTAATCGAATAAAAGTCATATAAAAATAGTTAAAATGCAGAGCAGATAAGGCTTTTAGGGTTGTATAACCTTGGTTTTTAGTTGAGTATGATAAAAATAAATTTCATGTATTTTTTTTATTTCTAAGATTGTGAATTTTTCATGTATCGTTTTTTTTATTCATTCTTTTTTATACCTTGCGCCATTAGACAAGGAGACAGAAATGCTACAAATCTATGGATTGGTTTGGGTTCCAAATGGCAACAATGTATTAAATGTCAGTTGTTTGTCTGTAAAGAAGTAAAAGATTAGTTTACGCTATTTTGATAATTTGTAATTGATTTAAAAGTGTGTTTATGAAAGAGAAGTTTCAATTGGAGTTTAATCTTAGTAATGTATCCATAAATGTCTTGTGGACTAGCATCAGCACGCCAGTGGGTTTGTCTGAATGGTTTGCGGATAAAGTGGCGGTTGATGGAGAAAATAAAAATGAGTTCACCTTTTATTGGGGTAAAAGCTTCCAAAAGGCGATTTTGGTGAATAACCGTTTGGATAGTTATGTCAAGTTTAGATGGGATGAAGATAGACAAGATCCAGTGAAACCTTATTTTGAGTTGAGAATATCAATCATGGAACTGACCAACGAAGTAGTACTTACTGTTACCGATTTTGCTGAACCAGAAGATAAGGATGATTCCATAAAATTATGGAGCAATCAGATTGAAGATTTGAAGACGGCAATTGGTCTTTAGTACTTTTGTTCGAATTATATGAGTAAGGGAGAAACACTTCCTCCGTATGTCTTTTTCTTGCGGTCGAGGTTGTTCTCCTTTTTTTTGTGGAATTTTTGTGCTAAAGTGAATTATCTAAACAGAAGCTGTTTTGTTCTTATCGTTAGATTTTCGTATGAGTTTTGGAGACAGTTAAAGATAGTAAGCTATCTCATGAATATATCGTTAGAAAAGTCCAATGATAGAGCCGTGAAATAAACGAAAACCACATTGGTTTTTATATAATAATTGTTAGTAGGAAAAAGAAAAGGATTTTTGTTAAATGTGCAGAATTATAATGCTAGCAAACTTTTAAATACATTTAGTTCTCTCTTTTTCCTATTCTCACTTTTTTGGAGTATTTTTGCGCAAAATTATATAGATTAAGAAGGTAATGCATATTAAACGTTTGTATTTATTTTTGATAAAGAGCTATTTAGGGACGTTCATAGCAACTTTTTTCATTTGTCTCTTTATTGTATTGATGCAATTTTTGTGGAAGTATGTAGATGATATGGTAGGAAAAGGTCTTGAAATAAGTGTCCTTGCCCAATTCTTCTACTATGCTGCTCTGTCGTTAATACCTATGGCATTGCCTTTGTCCATTTTGTTGTCGTCTTTGATGACATTCGGAAACTTCGGCGAACGCTTGGAACTTTTAGCTATGAAGGCCGCAGGAATCTCATTGTTCCGAATTATGCGTCCGTTTGTCGTGTTTATCATTCTTGTCAGTATAGGTGCTTTCTTCTTTTCGAATAATGCAATGCCAGTTATTCAGACGAAGATGTACACATTGCTTCGTTCTATTAAGGATAAAAAACCTGATGCGGAAATTCCTACAGGTTCTTTTTATAATGGAGTGCCTGGTTATAGCATTTATGTTGCGGAAAAGGATGAGGAACGTCACTTGTTGAAAAACGTGATGATTTACGACTTTTCTGATGGTTTTGAAAATGCAGTAGTTATGGCTGCAGATTCTGCGCGTTTGATGGCTGCTTCTGATAAGATGAATTTGGTTCTGGATCTTTATTCGGGTGAATCTTTTGAGAATTTGAAAAACCAAAAGGAGGCGCGTAATAGTGTGCCTTATCGCAGGGAAACGTTCTCATTTAAGGAGGTCTTGATAGAGTTTGACTCTAACTTCAAAATGCAGGATGTTTCGATCGCTTCAAATAAGTACATGACCAAGAATATTCAACAGCTTACTCTGACTATCGATTCTTTAACAACGGTTATTGATAGTATGAATACTTCATTCATTGCTGAATATAAAGGTGAAGCTTTAGGCAGAACTGTTACCAATTTTACTCCTGTAAGCAAAGATTCTTTGATGGATTATAAGAAGTATAACGTAGACTCTTTGTGGATTAAATTGCAGAAAGATCAGAAGTTGGATGCGATGAATTCTATCTTATTTGAGGCTAACAATACTAAAAATGATTTGCTTTTTCAACAAGATATGCAATATGCAAATGGAAAGGTGATGAGGAAACATGACATTGAGCGTCATAGAAAATACACCCTTTCGTTTGCTTGTTTGGTTTTTTTCTTTATTGGTGCACCGTTAGGCGCTATCATAAGAAAAGGAGGCTTAGGTATGCCGGTAGTCATTTCCGTCTTGCTATTTGTGATCTATTATGTCATTGATAACATGGGATATAAAACAGCGCGTGAAGGTGTTTGGCATATATGGAGCGGTATCTGGTTGAGCACTGGAGTGCTTTTCCCGTTTGGAGTTTTGCTTACATATCAAGCTGCAACAGATAGAATTGTTTCTATTTCTGATATGAAACTTATTAAATGGGTTAAGTCTTTAATAATCAAGAAGAAAGAGGAAGTCGATAATCGCTCTGTTGAACAGATTATTGAGGATAGTAAACAAAAAGGAAGGCAGATAGACAACAAATGATCTTGCTGAACTTTAAATTTTGATAATTAGGTTAATAATAAATGGATATGTTTAAACTGAATACGATAGAGGAGGCAATAGCCGATTTCAAAGAGGGTAAATTTCTTATAGTTGTAGACGATGAGGATAGAGAGAATGAAGGTGACTTCATCACAGCTGCTGAATTGATTACCCCTGAGAAAATCAATTTCATGTTTACCAACGGTAAAGGTTTGGTATGTTGTCCAATTACAGAGGACAGATGTCGTGAATTGAATCTTGACCTTCAGGTTCCAAATAACACATCTTTACACGAGACACCTTTTACTGTTACTGTTGATTTGATTGGTAATGGTTGTTCAACGGGTGTTAGTGCTTACGATAGAGCAATGACAATAAAGGCATTGTGCAGTCCGGGAACTAAACCATCGGATTTGGCACGTCCTGGACATATCTTCCCTTTACGCGCCCAAAATAGAGGCGTTTTGAGAAGAGCTGGTCATACAGAGGCTTCTGTTGATTTGGCTCGCCTTGCAGGTTTATATCCTGCAGGTGTTTTGGTTGAAATCATCAATGAAGACGGTACGATGGCTCGTTTGCCTCAGTTGATAGAAGTTGCTGAAAAATATGGATTGAAGATTATCAGTGTCAAAGACCTGATCGCATATAGATTGAAAACAGAATCCCTTATTGAGAAGGGTGATGAGGTAGATATGCCTACTGCTTACGGTCATTTCAAATTGATTCCATTCCGTCAGAAATCAAACGGACAGGAGCATATCGCTCTTATCAAGGGCACTTGGGAGCCTGATGAACCTGTTTTGGTTCGTGTTCACTCTTCTTGTGCTACCGGCGATATCTTTGGATCTTTGCGTTGCGATTGCGGCGACCAATTGCACCAGGCCATGCAGAAGATAGAGAAAGAGGGAAAAGGTGTTGTCGTTTATATGAATCAGGAAGGTCGTGGCATTGGGTTGATGAATAAAATAAAGGCCTACAAGTTGCAGGAGAATGGTTATGATACAGTCGATGCAAATGTTCATCTTGGATTTAAACCAGACGAACGAGATTACGGCGTAGGAGCTCAGATATTAAGAGAGTTAGGCGTTGCCAAAATGCGTTTGATGACCAATAATCCAATTAAACGTATTGGATTGGAGAGCTTCGGTTTGGAAATCGTAGAGAATGTTCCAATCGAGATTACTCCGAATAAATACAATGAATTTTACATCAGAACAAAGAAGGAACGTATGGGACATTGCTTGCATAATATCTGATTCTGATTAGTTTTATAGAACTGAAAATACAAATTAATAGATGACAAAGTTAAGCGTAAATATAAATAAGGTTGCAACAATAAGGAACGCAAGAGGTGGCAATGTGCCTGACCTTTTGAAGGTTGCTGTTGATTGTCAATCGTTTGGGGCCGAGGGTATAACTGTTCATCCACGTCCGGATGAGCGTCATGTTCGTTACAAAGACGTGATTGAACTTTCTCCTTTGGTAACAACAGAGTTTAATATTGAGGGTTATCCTTCTCCTTCTTTCGTTGAGTTGGTGAAGAATGTGAAGCCTACCCAGGTTACTTTGGTGCCTGATGCTCCTGATGCTATTACTTCCAGTGCAGGTTGGGATACTATCAAGTATGACGCTTTTCTTCGCGAATTGATTGAGGATTTTCAGTCGGCAGGTATCCGTGTCTCTATTTTCATAGATACCAACATCGATAACATCTTAAATGCAGCTAAGACAGGTGCTGATCGTATAGAACTTTATACAGAGCCATACGCAGAGGCTTTTGCTGCTGACAAAGAGGCTGCAATACGTCCGTTTGTTGAGGCTGCTAAGGCTGCCAAGGCTGCTGGTTTGGGTGTGAATGCAGGTCATGACTTGAACTTGGATAATTTGAAGTTTTTCCATGATAATATTCCTTGGTTGAAAGAGGTTTCAATAGGTCACGCTTTGATTTCTGATGCTTTGTATTATGGATTAGAAAAAACTATTCGTTTATACAAGGAGTGCCTGGAATAAAACACCAATGTGGTTGGACGAGAATGTTTGATAAATAAATATTTATTTTGTTCTTTGACCACAATTTGATATATTCGCAATCGTTAGTTAGTAAAAACAGAATTAAAAATTAAACAATGGCTTTAAGTATATTATTGCAGGCTGCAATCGCTGATGGCGTGCAGGTAACAGAACAACAAGTGGCCGAATTGGATTTGTTTGATATGGCTTTGAAAGGTGGCTGGATTATGATTCCTTTACTACTTTTATGTATTTTAGCTGTTTATATCTTCATTGAAAGATTGGTAGTGATAAAACATGCCTCTCAAAAGGATTTGACCTTTATGGATAAGATCAAGGATTACATTAACGATGGTAAGATTCAAGCTGCTTTGGAACTTTGCCACAAAACGGATACTCCTTATTCAAGAATGATAGAGAAAGGAATTTCACGTTTAGGCCGACCAATGAATGATGTGATGGTGGCTATCGAAAACGTTGGAAATCTTGAGGTTTCCAAATTGGAGAAAAGCTTGCCATTTCTTGCAACAATTGCAGGAGGTGGACCAATGATCGGATTCCTCGGAACCGTAGTTGGTATGGTTGAGGCCTTTTTTAACATGTCTAATGCAGGAAGTAATATAGATATCACACTATTGGCTGGTGGTATTTACACAGCCATGGTAACAACGGTTGCTGGTCTTATTGTGGGTATCCTCGCATTTTTTGCATATAATTATCTTATTTCAAGAGTGGATAAAGTGGTCAGCGATATGGAGGCTCGTTCTCTTGAATTTATGGATATTTTGAACGAACCAGCCAACTAATTTTAGGCTTGTTTAAAAGGAATTTGATATATGGCATTAAAAAGAAGAAATAAGGCTGAAGCGGAATTTAGCATGTCGTCTATGACGGATATTGTGTTCTTGCTGTTGATTTTCTTTATGTTGACATCAACGGTGGTTCATCCGAGTGCCATAAAGTTGTTGTTGCCACAAGGTAAAACACAGACATCTGCAAAACCTATTGTCCGTGTGCTGATTGATAAGGATTTGAATCATTATGTCTCTTCAGGCAATGAGAAGGAACGTCCTGTCACATTTGATGAAATCGAACCATTCTTGCAGCAGCAGGTTTTAGAAGAGCCGGATATGTATGTTGCTCTCTATGCAGATGAAACAATTCCATTTGCCGAGGTAGTGAAGGTTTTGAATATAGCAAACGTAAATAAGTTTAAGCTCGTCATCGCAACGAGACCTAAGTGATATTTCGTATAAGCATGAATCTGTATCAGAAGTCAAGATTAAGTGGAGTAGTTGGCAGTGTGATTTTTCTCATTGCCTTAATCATTATTCTGCTCACCGTCACTATGTCGAGAATTATTCCCGACACGGAGGAGGGTCTTGCTGTTGGTTTAGGTGTTGATGCAGATGGAGGTGATGGTCTTTTTGAACCGACTCCAGCTTCAGAGATTGAAGGTTCTTCAGTGACGGAAACTCCAAGTCAACCTCCAGTCACAGGCGAAGAGGCTCTCTCTACTCAAGATATTGAGGAATCATACCAAGCTCCCGATGTGAAGAAAAAAAACACGGAGGAGTTGGAACGTGAGCGTATGCTTCGTGAGGAGAGAGAACAGAAGAAACGTGAATTAGAAGAACAACGAAGAATAGAGTCAGAGGCGAAAGCTATCAAAGATGCTCAAGATAAGAAAGCTAAAGAGATTGGTAATCGAACAAAGAATGTATTCGGAGGCAATGGTGCCGGAGGTTCAGGTAACTCAGAATCGTCTAATGGTAAAGGAAACGGTAAGGGTACAGGATCTCAAGGTAATCCATTCGGAAGCAAGGATGCTACTGGAACGGAAGGTTCTGCTAAATCAGGTAATGGTAATTCTTGGTCGTTGGGAGGCCGTTCTTTGATCGGTTCTTTGTCTAAACCAGTTTACAGTGTACAAGATGAAGGTAAAGTGGTTGTGAATATTGTAGTGGACAAAAATGGAGATGTGATTACTGCTGAGATTGGTAGAGGTACCAATACCGACAATGTTGCACTTCGAAGTGCCGCTCTCAATGCCGCCAAAAAGGCCAAGTTCAATGCAATTGATTCGGATAAGAATCAGAGTGGAACGATTACTTATAACTACCAACTTCAATAGAATTTTTTAAATTATCATATATGAGGCTATGTTGTAAGATGTAGCCTCTTTTTTTTGAGCAAAACTTGAAGCTTATTTCTGAAATTTCTTGTCATTTGTGCAATTTATATCAGAACTACTCCGTCTGTTGATTTTTTTGATCTTGATAAAAACCCTAATGAGGGAGATACATAACTCAAATAAAACCTAAACGGGGAAAAATTTGTTTATATTTGTATTTCCGAGCAGGAAACGATTTGTATAGAATTTTCAAACTCGGCTTTTTTGTGAATTTGTTATTACTTATTTAGAATTTAGTTATGTTGAAGGTATTTGTTATTCTGGCGCCAGGATTTGAGGAGATAGAAGCTTTGGCTCCTGCTGATGTGTTAAAACGTGCAGGTTATGAGACTATTTTGGTCTCTATTGCAAGTGAACTTACTGTCACGGGCTCACATGGCATTACTGTTACGGCTGACACTCTTTTCAAAGATGCCGATTTTTCTGATGCTTTGATGTTGGTTCTTCCTGGTGGTATGCTTGGTACGAAAAATCTGGCCGAATATGAGCCGTTGACTAAGCTGATTTGTGAATTCGCTCAGGAAGAGAAGTTTTTGGCTGCTATTTGTGCTGCTCCTTCTATCCTTGGAAAATTGGGATTGTTAAACGGACACGCAGCAACTTGCTTTCCTGGATATGAGGATTGTTTGGAAGGTGCTGACGTGAAGACAGATAATGTGGTTGTTTCCGGTAAGTACATTACAGCAAGAGGTGCTGGTGTGTCTGTCGAATTCGGTTTGCGTTTATTGGAAGCTCTTTTAGGCCGTAGCCAAGCAGAAAATATGGCAAATAAGATGATTTTTACCTATCCATTTTAATTCAGTCTTACAATTAATAAATTAGAATTTCGTCAATCGTCTTCTTTCGAAAGAGGCAATTGACGTTTTTTTTGTGCATGTTTGAAAGTTTACATGCTGGATTCAAGCGGACAATGCAACCTCATTTAAATCCAAGTTTGTCAATTGTTTAAATTTTTGTAAAGGAGTCATATACCCTAATCTTTTCCTCGGTCTCGAGTTTAAGATGTTTTG
>JALNVE010000140.1 GCA_023227695.1 Paludibacteraceae bacterium | reverse complement strand
GTAGTCGTATTTGCCCTTAGGGGTCACGACTGACTTCAATACCGCGCTGTCGCCTTCACAGATCACAGCCTTGGACACGGATATGGTGATGGTGTCTAGTGAACAATCGACTGAACCACATTCAGAAACTGCCTGAGCCATAATCTCATCATCCGCATGACCTAACAATTTAGCATAAGCTATATTAATGATAGACTCATTACACTGATCAACCTTACCATCCCAAGACACAGTATACTTAGTTCCGAATGGAATTGGATTACTCAAACCTTGTTCAAACTTCCAAACGATAGAATCACCATCCAATTTTCCACCATTATCTGCAGAAAGGAAAGAGACCTCTGCTGGTTTTCTATCTATAATACTAAGGTCATACGCATAATCGGTATGAACATAAATATTAGAATACTTAAAGCTTCCTGCCTCAATACCATTGAAACCAAAATAGCCTGATTTTTCATTCAAATTCTCTACAGTATAATCTGCAGAGTTCGTCGTATCCTTATTAAACCAAAGACGAAGGACATCATCCATAACTTCAATAGTCAACTTGAAATTAGTAGAATTCGTAACCACCTTGGCGGACTTCTTCAAAGAAGCACCTTCATAACACGTAAATGTTATATCTGACCAATCTGATTTATAATCTAAGCGGATATCATCCCTCAAAAAAATCTCTCCAGATGCATATTGTGTCACATCACAATTCATCTCCACATAAATATTCTTTGCATATGAATACTTGTATTTAGCAGATGAACCATTCGGAATATCAATAGAAGCATTTGAAATAGAAGTTCCGGATAGCTCCCAATCAGAAGACTTGCTCAAAGCATTTTCTGTAATGAAACCATGAGTCTGTTCATACTCGATTGTATATGTAATTGGATCTCCTACCTCATATTTTTCTTTATCAGCTTTTTTCACCAAAGTCGTAGGAATTATAGGTTTTGGCACTTTAGCACAAGTAACCGTCACCTCTGCGGTGTCAGACAAAGGTGAATTTTTATCAGCCTTAATCCATGCTAAATTAGTTGTAAGTTCATCGTCTGTCTGGCACTCTGCACCTGAAGGAAAGTTTGCCTCTGCAGTATAAACAATAGAACCCTTCTGTTTTACCTGCATAACTGGGATTTCCCATTTCACAACCCATCTACCATCGGCAATCTGATAGCTATTCCAACTAGCACCATAGTCTGTCAACGGACATGAATTTTTGAATGCAACGAAAGTCATCCCCTTTGGTAATGTATCAATAACGACAACGTTATTAGCTTCACGTCCTGGCATTGGGCCATTACCTAAAACACGTCTCCAAACATATCCATCATACTCTTCAACCAACACATTTGAAACGGTATGAGAAGGGGTTTCACAGACACTTGGTAAATATTCAGTAACCGGAGTCTCAATTGATTTACCAGTAACATTATCAATTTTTTGCCAAGAAGGAGTTACCGGATAGTAAAATCCATCTTCTGCATCTTTAGCTCCAGCATCCCAAGACCAATCATCTGCAAAATCTGTAGCAGCCCAGTTGCTTGGATAGATATAACCAGCAACCCTCAAAGGTTCAGTACCTCCTCGGTGGATTCTGGCTCCCATACCATAATAATTAGAAAGGTGAGCTGTAGTTGTTACCAATAATGGAGCAAACTGAATCACCATTCTTTGATTCCACTTTCCTTGTTCGTCAGATCCCTCAACAATTGTCTCATGAGAAACTGTAACCTTATCGGTAGGAGTTCGTTTTCCTTCATAAATTGCGGTATACCAACCCCAACCCATAGGACAATCTGGAGTTCCATCCAAACACTTCAAATTAGAATCATATAAAAAATAAGAGAGTCTATAATTACCATAATTAATATATGGTTCGATGGCATCGTTATATAAACGGAAACGCAACCACTCTTGAGTAGTAGCCAATCCATCGTTAGACATTGCCAAGGATACTCTAGGACGGCCACCATCCAACCAACCGGCCTTTGAAGAATTTTCGAAGTTGATTGTATAAGTTACGATATTGCCTGGATTCACCTTTTCTACATCTGCTGTTTTTTCAATCAACAATGCACGTTTGATAACATCAACGCAATTTCGCTGCATAGTTGCAGTTATATAGTTAGGATACTCGTTAGATGTCCAGCCAGAACCATTCGAGCATGTAATATCTGCAGTTGTACAATATCTACCAAATGCTTCTGGTCCAACCTTTACAGAATAAGAGACCTGACCAATTGTCTTAGCCAAATTTCCAGAAGTCAAATCCAATCCAGGACCTGTAACAGCATCACTTTTAACACCAGGAACGGTTCCTATTTTCCATGTAACTGTATGATTTGAAGGATTGTAAACACCTCCATTTGACGCGCTTACGAAAACAAAATCTTTAGGAACATTTTCTACAATTACGACATCCTTCGCATCAAGAGAACCAAAATTTCTATAATCTAATATGTAAGTCAATTCATCACCTGTATAACAACAAGTCACACTATCTTTAATTGCACGATAAATCTTCATATTTGCACCAGCCTTCATCTGACTTGGAGCTATATGATTTCCGGTAGCTATAAGCATACCAAGCCAACGGAAAAATCCATGGAAATAATGCGGAGTACTCGAAAGATATCCATCACCTCCATCTGTTACATCCCACTCAATATCACATTGCCTATAAAGAAGTCCCGCCAAATCCAAATCTTGAGCTCCTATCGCTGCAGGCATACTTGTTGCAGGCACCCAGTTTAAAGTAAACGCACTTTCAGGAAAAGTCCCATCAGGTTGAACATCCCAATGTATCGTAGCCGGACCCTTATATGTAACTTCAGGACCACCACCAAAATTAGTACAAGAAGCTGTTCCAAGCCATCCCTGGGGATCATTGACAAATTCAGAACATCTCTTACACCAATCCTGTTCGAAGGTATTACCACCACTTTCAACTTTATGCGTTGTAGGATTCCAAGTATAATTTGGATCACCATGCCATACATAATTAAGAGCTGTTCTCCATGCAGAGCGGAAACGACCTCCTTGATTACCTGCTTCCAAGGTTACTTGGTCTCCCGCTATTGTTGCCTCCTCACCAAAAAACAAATTTTTTGCAGATTGCTGCATCCAGTTTCCTACCATCCAATCGCAAGAAGCTTCACATCTACGATACTGCTCTCTTTCCCATGGCGTGCTCTCTGGTACATCCAATTCCAAAATCAAATCGTAAAACTCTTTAAAGTAGGCCGGAGAACTATAGTCAGTATGCATATTTACAGGCCCAGCAAACTCTGGTATATAATCTACACCATTGATAGACACAGGATTACCGCCTCCCCAATTTGTTACTTCCGACCAAGTTGTTCCATTTTTCAAGTAACCATCAATACCAACATCTCCGGTTGTACAACGACGTGGATTTTCAGTTGGAAATCTTTTATCATAAATTGCAACCAGACCCCTAACAACATCTATTAAATCCTTTTTATATGAGATTTTTGATCCATCAGCTGCTGTATGACCACTATCATCACCCCACTGTCGCCATGCTACATACAGTGCCAATACTACCTCATTATCTCCATCTGTTGCAGAACACGAATTAGCCTGATCTCCGATAATAAGATCTCCATATCCACCATCCGGAACTGTTTGTCCTGTAAGATAACTTTTCGAAGTAGGTCTAAACCTATCATGTATTCTAAACCACAATCCATCAAAAGATTCCTTATCACCCATCACAGCTGCTGCAAGCATAGAATAACCATCACCTTCACGACAGTCATATGGACAGCCAATATTACCTCTTATATATTGTACACCATCCATCGTTTCTCCGGAATATTCCCACTCGTTCGCAAAAATCTGATATGCATCACGAATGTCCTGCTCCATCTCAACATGTACCACGCCCTCCGGATTCTTTGTACCCAAATTATCCAACGAATGAGACGTTCCATAAGAATACTCCAAAAATTGAGGAAAAGGGAAAGCTGGATTTCCCGAATTGATATATACATCCACAGCATTGGCCGCATTGGCACATAAAAGTGACAAAGAAGCGGCTATAACCTTTAAATTTAAATGCATAAGCTATATAGTTTAATTCTAAAAACACCCTATTATTAAAACCCGCTAAAGGTCAAATATATTTATTCAACTTCAAATATATAAATTATTATGTTAATAAAAATAAGAAAAGAATATTTTTATTATTCATCAATAACTATAACAGTTTTAAGGCAATGGCTGCGCAAGCTTCCGCATCGCAAAGAGCATGGTGGTGCTGAAACAATTCATATCCACAATAGGCAGCAACCGTCTGTAACTGATAGTTGGGTAAATTCTTCAGTTTCTTTCTGGAGGTCAACAAAGTACAATAGAAAGCATAATCAGGATAATCCATCCCGTAGGTACGAAATACCGCCTTCAAACAATTCTCATCAAAAGCCTTATTGTGAGCCACCAAAGGCAAACCTTCAATCATAGGCGCAATTTTCTCCCAAACAACAGGAAAAACGGAAGCTTTGGCAGTGTCTTCGAATGTCAATCCATGAACACGCGTTGTCCAATAGGTATAGTAATTAGGTTCGGGCTGAATCAAACTGTAAAACCGATCCATCACAACCCCATCACGTACAACTATCAGTCCAACGCTACATACGCTGGTAAGTTGTTCGTTCGCTGTCTCAAAATCAATTGCTGCAAAATTGTCCATGTGATTTGCTATTAAACAGGGCAAAGATAGAGAAAATTTAATTAGTCTATTTGGGAGTTTTTAGTCTAATTAGTCAAACTAGTTTTTTTGCGACTAAGCGCAAAAAAGAGGCTACTTTAATAAAGCAGCCTCTTTGATATTTGGGAATAAACCTTATTTATTATTTATCTTATCCAAATCGATCTTCAAGCAAAGTTCGTCCAACTGAGCGTCGGCAATCTTTGATGGGGAATCGTTCATCACGTCACGACCTGAGTTATTCTTAGGGAATGCTATACAATCACGAATCGAATCCAAACCTGCCAACATTGAAGTAACACGGTCAAGACCGAATGCCAAACCTCCATGAGGCGGTGCTCCGTAACGGAAGGCGTCCATCAAGAATCCGAACTGATCTTCAGTCTGCTCAGGTGTGAAACCAAGAAGCTCAAACATCTTGTTCTGCAACTCGGAGTCATGGATACGGATGGATCCACCACCCAGCTCAACACCGTTCATTGCCAAATCGTATGCGTTAGCACGAACACGACCAGGATCGCTATCCAAGTATTGGACATCTTCCAATTTTGGACTAGTGAATGGGTGGTGCATAGCGTAAAAGCGCTGATCCTCTTCACTCCACTCAAACAATGGGAAGTCTACAACCCAAAGAGGAGCAAATATATTGCGGTCTCTCAAGCCAAGACGCTCTCCCATCTCCAAACGAAGTTCGCACATCTGTTTACGAGTCTTGTTTGCGTCGTCGCCACAAAGTATAAGCATCAAGTCGCCAGGTTTTGCACCAAAACGCTCAGCCCAAAGCTTCAAATCGTCCTGTGAATAGAACTTATCCACGCTTGATTTGAATGAACCGTCCTGTTCATACTTCACATAAACAAGACCCTTTGCTCCGATCTGCGAACGTTTAACGAAATCTGTCAAACCATCCAACTGCTTACGAGTATAAGAAGCGCAACCAGAAACACAGATTCCGACAACGAAATTAACACTGTCAAATATAGAAAAGTTGCGTCCTTCTGTCAAATCCTTCAACTCGACGAAAGTCATGCCGAAACGCATATCTGGTTTATCTGAACCATAAAGGCGCATACACTCATGCCATGTCATACGAGGGAACGGATCATAGAACTCGACACCCTTCACCATTTTAAATATATGCTTGATCATTCCTTCGAACATTTCGATTACATCTTCCTGCTCAACGAATGACATTTCGCAATCTATCTGAGTAAACTCAGGCTGACGGTCAGCACGCAAATCCTCATCACGAAAACATTTTGCGATTTGGAAATAACGGTCGAAACCAGCAACCATCAAAAGTTGTTTGAACAATTGGGGAGACTGAGGCAAAGCATAGAACTCACCCGGATTCATACGTGAAGGAACAACGAAGTCTCTTGCACCCTCTGGAGTTGACTTGATCAACACAGGAGTTTCAACCTCAAGAAACTGATGCTCGTTCAGAAAGTTTCTAACCTCTAACGCGATCTTATGACGCAATTCCAAATTCTCACGAACTGTATTACGACGCAAATCCAAATAACGATACTGCATACGGATATCATCACCACCGTCTGAATTGTCCTTGATTGTGAAAGGAGGAACATCTGAAGTATGAAGGACAACCAAGTCCTTAGCAATCAGCTCCACATCACCAGTAGGAATATTTGAGTTTTTGCTACTTCTCTCAGCTACAGTTCCCTGAACTTGGATTACAAATTCACGTCCCAATTTATTAGCGCGTCCGCACAAATCAGCATCTGTCTCTTCGTTAAAAACGATTTGAGTAATACCATAACGATCACGAAGGTCGACGAATGTCATACCTCCCATTTTACGGATACGTTGCACCCAACCTGCCAATGTCACATTTTGACCGACACTAGCGATACGCAATTCTCCGCACGTATTTGTTCTATACATATTTAATTATATAATTCAAAAGAAAAAAATCGTTGTCTGATAACGGAATGCAAAGTTATAATTTATTCACATAAAACTCACTGAAAATTCTTAGAAGCTATTTAATTTTTATCGTTAAATAATTTGATATGAGTTTTTCGCAACGAATTAAAACAAATTTTCAAGAAACCACATATTTCACGGATTACACAGATGGTGGACGTTCCGTCCATTGGGTAACAGCCGGATATGCATTTCTTTATTGTCTCAAATTTGCATTTGCATTATTACTTTACCTACTTTGGAGATTGACCCATTGTTAGGATTTTATGAGAAAGATAGTAAGCTATCTAGCTAATAAAATCATAATAAAGGCAAAAAAAGACACTCAAAAGAATCAACACAAACTACAATTTGGTTTTGTACATAAATAGTTTGTAGAAAATTGAAATAGCTTCTTAACAAACCAAACAACATTTCCTTACGAATTTTTTTCCCTTCTTCCCTGTTATTTTTTCTCCTTCAACAAGTCACGAATTTCTGTCAAAAGAACCTCTTCTTTTGTTGGTTCTGGAGCAGCAGGTGCTGGAGCTGGAACCTCTTCTTTCTTACGGTTCAAACTATTAATCAATTTAACGAATAAGAAAATGGCTACTGCTACGATTAAAAAATCGAAAGTAACCTGCAAGAAATTTCCGTAATTCAAAGTCACAGCAGGAGTAATCACATCTTTTGTTACAGGATCGACAATAGCGTCTTTCATCTGCCATTTCAAATCAACGAAATTTACACCACCCACTAGTAAACCGATTGGAGGCATGATAATATCAGCTACAACAGACGAAACAATTTTTCCAAATGCTCCACCAATGATGACACCGACAGCCATATCTACAACATTTCCTCGCATAGCGAAGGCTTTAAACTCATCCAGTATTTTCATAACATTTTAATTTAAATAAGAATAATTGATAATTTAACAACAAAATTAGTAGAAAAAAGAGAAGAAACAAACAAAAGAAGAAATCTAGTAAAAAACATAATGCATTATTTTTTATTCATCTAAAATTAGAAATGAAAGCTCGCATTTAATTAGTTTTTTTACTTAATGACCATCGAAGAGACACTTCTTGCTGAAAGATTCAAAAAAGATTGTTGTCCATTAAACTTTCGGACAAAAACAATTGACAAAGAAAAACTGAGTATAAAAAAAATTAAGGGAGGCTTCACAGCTTCCCTTAATTCCAAATTAACCTAAACCTTAACTATGAAAAATCTACCTGTTTTTGTTTGCATTACAAATGTAGTTAGTTTTTTTGAACAAACAAATATTTTGAGAATATTTTTTAGATAAAAATCAAATTTCTTATCCAAATAAAATTGATTTATGTCGATATTGTAAAATTGCAACAACAAAATCTTTGATATAAACATCTAATAATAAAACACATACGAAAAACTAATTGACCTTTACATAATCATAAAGGATAAAATATTGATATTCAAAAGCTATATAACCAACAAAAAAAGATCATTCTACTAAAAAAAAGATCAAAAAGACATCCAAACCCTATCATCAAAACATAATAAAAGCTGGATTCAAGCGGACAATGCAACCTCATTTAAATCCAAGTTTGTCAATTGTTTAAATTTTTGTAAAGGAGTCATATACCCTAATCTTTTCCTCGGTCTCGAGTTTAAGATGTTTT